>DASPMK010000164.1:0-3421 GCA_035627075.1 Azospirillaceae bacterium | reverse complement strand
GGACAGGTCGGTCTGCCAGCTCACCTCGTCGATCTTCTCGCCGCCGATGACCTGGATGACCCGCATCTCCTCGGGCGTCAGGTCCTTGTCCCAGCCGAGCTTCTTCAGCACGGCCATGGTGAACTCGGGATAGCCGTCCTGGATTTCCGAGCCCTTGGACCAGGAGCCATCGGCCAGCAGGCTGACGCCGTTGCGCTCCACCCCGAAGCGGGCGCGGAAGACGCCGCCGCCCTCCATGACGTGCCTGGAAGTGTCGTAGAGCACGGCCGAGCCGGGATGCTTGAACTCCGGCCGCCCCCAACTGGGCCAGGGCAGCCCGTAATATTCGCCGGCGCACGGCCCCTTGTCGGCCTGCATGGAAATCTTGTCGAAGTCGGCCTGGTGCTTCATGTGCAGCTTGAGCCGCTCCGGCGACTGGCCGGTGTAGCCGGTGGACAGGCTGCCCCGGTTGATCTCGCGCAGGATATCCTCGGGCGACGGGCGGTTGTTCACCACGTCGATGCGCTTGAACATCTCATCCGCGAAGCCGAGCTTGCGCGCGAGGAGATACATGATCTCGTAGTCGTCCTTGGACTCAAAGATCGGCTTGACCACCTGCTCGCCCCACTGGAGCGAGCGGTTGGAGCAGGTGCGCGAACCCTCGGTTTCGAACTGGGTGCAGGCCGGCAACAGATAGGTGCCGTCGCGGCGGTTGCCGATGGCGGCGAAGGTGGTGGGGTGCGGGTCGGCGATGACCAGCAGTTCCAGCTTCTCCAGACCCTTCAGCATGTCGGGCATGCGGGTCACGGTGTTGCCGCCGTGGCCGAAGCACAAGAAGGCCTTCAGGGTGTCGGGCTGTTCCAACTGGCCCTTTTCGGCCAGAACGGCGTCGAACCAGCGGGTGGTCGGCACGCCCTTCTTTTCCATCAGGTCCTTGTCGGCGAAGCGGCCCAACAGGTACTCGTAGGGCACCTCCCACACCCGCGCCCAGTGCTTCCACGCCCCTTCCGCCAGCCCGTAGTAGGACGGCAGGGTCGAGACATCGAGGCCCATGTCGGTGGCGCCCTGGACGTTGCAGTGGCCGCGATAGATGTTGGCCCCGCCGCCTTCCACGCCGATGTTGCCCAGCGCCAGTTGAAAGATGCTGAAGGCCCGCACGTTGGCGGTGCCCACCGATTTCTGGGTGGCGCCCATGCACCAGATCAGGGTGCTGGGGCGGTTCTTGGCCATGATCTCGGCAATGCGGCGGAGTTGTTCGCCCGGCACGCCGGAAACGCGCTCGACCTCCTGCGGGTTCCATTTCTTCACCTCCGCCCGCACCTCGTCCATGCCGTAGACGCGCTGGCGGATGTATTCCTTGTCTTCCCAGCCGTTCTCGAAGATGTGCCAGAGCATGCCCCAGATCACGGGAATGTCGGTGCCGGGCCGGATGCGGACGTATTCGGTGGCGTGGGCGGCGGTACGGGTGAAGCGCGGGTCGATAACGATGAAGGGCGCGCGGTTGCGCTCCTTGCCGCGCAGCATGTGCTGCATGGCGACGGGGTGGGCCTCGGCGGGGTTGCCGCCGATGATCAGCAACGCCTTGGAATTCTGGATGTCGTTGTAGGAGTTGGTCATGGCGCCGTAGCCCCAGGTGTTCGCCACCCCGGCGACCGTGGTCGAATGGCAGATGCGCGCCTGATGGTCGACGTTGTTGGTGCCCCAGAACGCCGCCAGCTTGCGGTAGAGGTACGACCCCTCGTTGGAGAACTTGGCCGAGCCCAGCCAGAACACGGAATCGGGACCGGACTTCTGACGGATGTCCAGCAGCTTGTTGCCTATCTCCTCGATGCCCTGGTCCCAGGAGATGCGCTTCCACTCCCCGCCTTCCAGCTTCATCGGGTACTTGATGCGGCGCTCGCCGTGAGTCAGCCCGCGCACCGAAGCGCCCTTGGCGCAGTGGGTGCCCTGGCTGATCGGGCTGTCCCAGCCCGGTTCCTGGCCCACCCATACGCCGTTCTGCACCTCGGCGATCACCGTGCAGCCGACGGAGCAATGGGTACAGACGTTCTTGCGCCGCTCTACCGTCACGCCGGGCTGGATGGCGGCGGCCTCCGCCTTGGTCACCATGGCCATCGGCAGGGCGCCGGCCATGGCCAGACCGCTGGCGGCAAGCCCCGATGCCTTGAGGAAATCCCGGCGATCGACGCCGGTGCCGGACGTGTCGATCCGGTCGGACAGGCGGGAGCGGCTGGCGGCCCCCGTACCGCGTTTGATCAGCATGGCTTCGGGCCTCCCCGGCCTACAGGCGGTTCAGAGCATAGAAAAGCTTGACCTCGTCGCTTTCGCGGTAGCGGGCCTTCAGTCTTTCCTCACGGTTCTCCTTGGCCTGCGCCATGTTGATGAGCACCGGAGCCGCCGCCGCGCCCGCGCCGGCCAGTCCCGCCGCCTTCAGGAAATCCCGCCGCTTGACCTTGTTCTTATCCTTTTCCGGGGTCATGGGATGCCTCCCTTTACGTCATTTCTTGTGTGGTGGAAGCCAGGGCGAATGCCTGGGCCTCGATGTCCAGGAACACTCGGCCGATCGTGCCGACCGGCCGGTAAAGAACGGCGGCCTCGGCCGCTTCCAGGTCGGCGAAGAATCGGTCGGCCCAAGGCGCCAGATGGCGATCGAAGAAGTCCTGCTGATGCCCAAGATCCGCCGGCGCGCCGAAGGTGCCCAGGATCAACCCGGCCATCACCTCGCACAGCGCGGCGATATGGTCCTCGGGTTCCGGCACGCCGGGGGCACGGGCAATGCCCAGCGCCTGCATGTCGATCCGCACGCGGGCCAGGGGACGTTCGTTGAGGAAACCCGTGCGGTAGTACGAGGCATAGGGGACCAATTCCCCCCGGACGACGCCGATGAACAGCGCGCTGTATTCGCGCTCGGCCGCCCGTTCGGCGATGTCGGACGCCGCCTTGCCCAGAGCGGTGAGCGCTCGCCCCAGGAGCGTATCGTCGCCGCGTAGAGGGGCGACCAAGGCCAGCAGGCCGGCATCCGGCGGCCGTGCCAGCAGATGCGCCAGCAGCGCGTAAACGTGAGCCCTCAGCCTGTCCGGCTCGTCCACCGCCACATTCCCCATGGCCCACCACGCGCTTGTCCTTGGGGGCTTCAACACCTTCCCCGGTGGCGTGGTTGCGGCGTCTCGAAGGGATAGCCCCCTTTGGGGCTAGCTGCTGTCCGATGGCAGGGCGCTGCCGTGACGGCGGGGGAGAAGAGCGGAGATTGGCGGCTGCGTATCGTCGGCCGGACTCTCATCCTGTCCCTCTCGTTCAAGGAGAGGGGGCGACGCAGCGACGACAAGCCCCTCTCCTTGATCAGGAGTCCCCTCTGCTTGGAGGGGAGGGGTTGGGAGGAGGGGCCGGTCGACGCCACCAGCCTGCGGCGCCTCGCCCGTCCCGAACACCGCATCGCAAAGCC
>DASPMK010000163.1:0-4361 GCA_035627075.1 Azospirillaceae bacterium | reverse complement strand
GGAGATCACCACCATGATCAACCACACCGCCCCCGCCAGCACCCCGACGCCCATCACCAGGAAGATGCGCCGGGGACCGGCCGGCTCCACCGGCACGGAAGCCTGCGACAGGATATAGGCGTCGGGCTGCTCCACCGAGGTGGCCTCCTTGGTGCGCAGCTGCCCCAGGAATTGCTCCAGAAGCGTCCGGTTGGCGGTGGCGTCGCGCTCCAGCGCCCGCAGTTCGACCTCGGCTTGGTTCAGCGTGTTCAGCTCGGCACGAAACTGGATCAGCGACGCCTCCAGCGCCTGCACCTGTTGCCGTGCCACCGACGCCTCGTTGCGGGCGGCGGCGATAACGTTGGTGGCCTCCGACCGCAGCTTGCCGTCGATCGCCGCGATCTCGTTGGAGTTGTTGATCATCAGCGGGTGGCTGGGGCCGTAGGTGGCCGACAACTCGGCGCGGCGTTGGCGTAGGGTGCTTTCCTGGGTACGCAGGGCGCCCGACGCCGGGTTGGCGGCCGTCTCCAACACGGCGCGGGGACCGTCCTTGGACAGCATCCCCTCCAGCCCCCTGACCTTGGCGCCGGCCGCTTCGGCGGCCGCTTTGGCCGTCAGAAGCTGGCTGGAAACGGTGGAAATCTGGTCGTTCACCAAAGTGGTGTTGCGTCCTTCGACGATGCCGTGCCTGGCGCGATAGTCCTCCACCGCCCGCTCGGACTTTTCGACGTTCTGGCGCAATTCGGCGATGCTGTCGGTCATCCAGGTGGTCGCCACCTGTTTGGCTTCCAGCTTGGCCCGGATTTGCTGGGTGATGTAAAGCTCGGCCATCACGTTGGCCACTTGCGCCGCCGTCTTCGGGCTTTCCGAGCTGAACTGAATGGCGATGACCCGCGACGTGCCGAGCGGAAATACCTGAATCCGCTCCCGAAAGAGCGGAAGAACGTGGGCGTCCACCACATCGGGACCTGCCTCGGCCTCCCCGTCGCCGCTGGCCGCCCCATCCTCGCCCCCATCGCCGCCCGTGATGAGGGAGCGCAACGCCGACACGGCATCCGCGACGGCCTCGCCGATGGGGGTGAGGATCGACGGCTTCTCCCGTGCCTCCAGAAGCGTCGGGTTGAACTCCGGCCGGTTGACCAGCCCCGCCTTGTGGATGGCGTCGCGCGCCAGCCGTTCGGAGGTGATGATGTTCACCTCGGTCTGGAACTGGGCCAGTGCGTCGGCCTCGCGCGGAGGGGGCACGCCCTGCTGCGGGTTGGGCTGGACCACCACCGTGGACTGCGCCGTGTAGAGCGGCGTCGTCGTGGCGATCAGGCCCGTTGCCGGCAGCAGAAGGAACAGGATGGGAAAGATCGCCAGCCAAAGCCGCCGACGCAGGATCAGCACGATGTCGGACAGGGTCAGCGTCTGACCCCACAGCCATGTGTCGGGCGGTTCCGCGTACGCGGATGGACGGGACGCGATGGGATTCATGCGGGCCTTCCTGACTGGATCGGAATCGGTCCCATGATAGTGGTCGCCGCCCGTAACCCCGGCAGTTCCTTGGGTTTCGTTCTTTCCCGCCTCCGGCCTCTGCACGGCGTACCCCGCCGGTCGGCCGACATCGCCTTCTGCTTCATTGAGAGGGCGACGGCCAAGCGGCCAAGCTGGCGCAGCTTTGGAGGACCATCCCCCCATGAGGCCGCCGCTTTCGCTTGTCGTCGTCGCCCTACTCGCCACCGGCTGTGCCCGCCAGGAGCGAGAAGCGCTCGACCCCGCCAAGGTCGAGCGCGGCCGCGCCTTGTTCACCTCGTGCGAGGCCTGCCATACCCTGCGCAAGCGCGAGAACCGCATCGGCCCGCATCTGGTCCGCATCGTCGGCCGCGCGGCCGGAGAGGCGCGCCGCTATGCCTACTCCCCGGCCCTTGAAGCGACCGACCTCGCGTGGACCCCGGAAAACCTGCGGCGCTATCTGCAAGCCCCGCAAGCCTTCATGCCCGGCACCAACATGGCGATTGCCGGCTACTCCCCGGCCGACGCCGAGTCCCTCGTCGAATTCCTGCGCTCGAAACAATGATGCACCAGCCCCCCCTGTCGCGGCGCACCGTCCTGATGGGCGCCCTTGCCGCCGCCACCCCCCTGCCGCTCCGCCCGGCGTCGTTCCTCGACCCCCGCAAGGACGGCCTGCCCGACACGCTCGACACCGATCTCTGCATCGTCGGCGCTGGCGCGGCCGGGATCACCCTGGCCCTCAACCTCGCCGGGGCGCCGCTCCAGGTGCTGATGCTGGAAAGCGGCGGCATGGATTTAGAGGGCGAGACCCAAGGGCTTTACCGGGGCCTGCACCTGGGCCTGCCCTATTTCGACCTGACCGCCTGCCGGCTGCGCTATTTCGGCGGCACCACCAATCACTGGGGCGGTTACTGCCGGCCCAACGACCCCATCGACTATCAGGGGCGACCCGAGTTGGGCGTCCCCGCATGGCCGATCGGGCACGACGACATCGCCCCCTATCTGCGCCAAGCCATGGCCGACCTGGGCCTCGACGAGGCGGCGTTCGATCCCGCCACCCAGTTCCGCCTGCACGGCCATAGCCCGGACAGGCTGGCCGAGCGCCGCTCCGACCAGATCATGACCAAGGTCTTCCAGTTGAGCCAGCGGGTCCGCTTCCGCGAGATCCACCGCCGGCACCTGGAAGACCAAGCCAACCTGCGGGTGCTGCTGCACGCCAACCTCACCCACATCGCCCTCGACGAAACCGGCCGGCGCGTGCGCCAGTTGACGGTGAGGACGCTGGACGGCCGGCAGACAATCGTGCGGGCGCGGCGCGTCGTGCTGGCCTGCCACGCCATCGAAAACGCGCGGTTGCTGCTGCTGTCGGACGACGTCATGCGAGAGGGGATCGGCAACGCCCACGGCCATGTCGGCCGAAACTTCATGGAGCACGCCCGCATCTTTTCGGGTGTGATGATCCCGGCGCGCGATACGTTTCCGGCGCTTTACGACTCCGGCCTCACCGGCTCGCTCAACGTCAACACCAACCTGAGCCTGACCGAGACCGCCATGCGCAAGCACGGCGTCATGGAATACTACTGCCGCTTCGTGCCGCCCGATCTCCACGAGGACATGCGCGCCAATCTCGGGCGGCTGCGCGACGGCTTCTGGCAGCCGTTCGATCCCGGCCTCTTCGAGGACATCGCCGACGTACTGGGCGACCTGCCCGAGGCGGTGGCGGCGGTGATGGACAAGTACCGGCAGACCCAGGCCGACGCTCCCTACTACGTTCTCGATCACCGCATCGAGCAGGCCCCCAACCCCCTCTCCCGAATCGTGCTGAGCCGGGAGCGCGACGCGCTTGGCCTGCGCCGGGCCGACCTGCACTGGGCGTTGTCGGACCTCGACTACGCCACCTTCGCCAAGGGTTGCGCCACGGTGGCGCGGGAGGTGGCCGCCATGGGCTGGGGCCGCTTCCAGTTGGAGGAAATCACCCCCGATCTCATCCAAAGCCGGGTCAAGGGCCACTACCACCACATGGGCACTACCCGGATGAGCGCGAACTCCAAGGCCGGCGTGGTAGATGCCGATCTTCGCGTCCATGGTGTCGAGAACCTGTTCGTCGCCGGCAGTTCGGTCTTCCCCACCGCCGGTTACGGCGGCCCGACCATGACTCTGGTCGCCTTGGCGATCCGGCTGGCGGAGCATCTGAAAGGGCTTGGCAACGCATGACGTCCCGTCATTTCCTGGCCCTTCTGGCCTTCGTCCTGCCCCCGGTCGGCCTGTTGGCCGTGCGTTCCTGGCTCGGCCGGCTGGCGCTGGCCGCCGCATCGCTCGCCGCGGCGATGATGTTCTTCGAGGTGTTCGCCGGTCCGGGGTTGGTTTTGTGGCTGCTCGCCGGCGCCATCGCGGCGCGGATGATGCTGAAGACCACCGCGCGCAACGGTCTTCATGCCTGATACTCACCCACCATTTCGCGATGGCCGATGTCGCTGTCGCCGTAGGTGACGAACCAGTTGTCCGCCTCGGCGACCAGCGGCCGCAAGCGCTCCCCACCCGGTCCCAGATGCGCCATCAGGCGGGTCGGCAGGCGGGTACCGATGTCGCGCCGCAAAAAGCCCAGCGCCGACAGGACGGCATGCCCCGGCCGGTTGCGGGTGCGCGTCATCAGCGCGATCACCCCTTCCCGCCGGCCCAGATCCAGGGCATGGGCGAACAGCGGCGCCAGCCACCCCGGCCGCGCCAGATAATCAACCACCACCCCCATCGGCTCATCGCGCCACGTCTCGATGCGCAGCACCAGCCAGCCGCGCGGCCGATTGCCCTGCATCAGAATGAAACGCCGGTAACGTCCGGATGTGGGCACCTGGTCGTAACGCCAGGCGAGCGTCGGGAAGTCGCGGCGG
>DASPMK010000162.1:0-3126 GCA_035627075.1 Azospirillaceae bacterium | reverse complement strand
TATATCGACCAGAAGCGGCTGGAGCTGGCGCGCGCGCTGGCGCTCGATCCCGAGATCCTGTTTCTCGACGAACCCACCGCCGGTCTCGACCCCATCGGGGCCGCCGCCTTCGACCAACTCATCCGCAACCTGCAAAGGAGTTTGGGGCTGACCGTGTTCATGGTAACCCATGACCTCGACAGCCTCACCGCCATCTGCGACCGCATCGCCGTGCTTATCGAAAAACGAATTCTGGTCGGCACCTACGAGCAATTGCTCGAAGCGACCGACCCCTGGATACGGGAATATTTCCACGGACCGCGCGGCCGTGCGGTGGCGCGGGTGTGAGGAGAGCATGGAGACACGCGCCAGTTACATGCTCGTCGGTGCCTTCGTCCTCGCCTTCATGGCGGGGCTGGTGGGATTCGCCGTCTGGCTGACCAAGGTCCAGCTCGAGGATACGGGCGACCTCTATTACATCTACTTTTCCGGCTCGGTGACCGGATTGCAGGAGGGCAGCCCCGTCCGTTACGCCGGTATTCCCGTCGGCACCGTGACCGATATCCGGCTTGCTCCCGAAAACGTCAGTCTGGTCCGGGTGACGGCCGAACTGAAGGACGGCACGCCCATCAAGTCGGACACCATCGCCTCGCTTGAGCTTCAGGGACTTACCGGTACGGCCTACGTTCAGCTTACCGGCGGGACACAGGGCGCCGAGCCGCTCAAGGCCGGCAACGGCGAGGTCCCGGTGATCCGCTCGCGTCCTTCAGCCCTGGCCGAGTTGGCCGACGTGGCACCACAGGTGCTCAATCGCGCCGCCGAGTTGGCCGACCGCCTGTCCGTCCTGCTGAGCGAGCAGAACCAGGAACGCATTTCCGGCATCCTGGCCAATGTGGAGCGGCTGACGGGTGACGCTTCGGTGGCGGCGGCGGACGCGCGCAAGGCCATGCTCGCCCTTGAGCAACTCGCCGGCGACGCTCGTGGTTACACCCGCGCGCTCGCCGAGTCCGCCGACCAGACGCTGGTCCAGACCCGCCGCACGCTGGCTGAGGCGCAGGACGCCGCCAACGGCTTTCAGCAACTGGCCCGTACCGCCAACAGGGCGGCCGAGCAGCTCAACGGCCTTATCGGCGAAAATCGTGGGCCGATCCGTGACTTCAGCGAGGCCGGTTTGTACGATCTGACGCTACTGGTGGGCGAGCTTCGCGACTTGGCCGGTACCTTGTCGCGGGTGACCACCCGCATCGAGCGCGATCCGGCGGGTTTCTTCTTAGGCGGCGCCCGGCGCGGCGAGGAGGTGAAGTGAAATCGACCGTATCGGTGATTGAGAAAGTGGCGACGACGCGGCGGCGGGTGGGCGGGCTTGTGGCCGTGGGGCTCGCGGCGGGCCTGCTGGGCGGCTGCGCGTCGGCTCTGGTGGACAACGAGCCCCAACTCTACCGGCTGACACCGGCCAGCACCTTTACCGCTTCCTTGCCGAAGGTCGGCTGGCAACTTGAGGTCGATACCCCGGCGGCGGCGGCCGGCATCGACACCGGTCGCATCGCGCTGCGCGATACGCCGACCAATCTCGACTATTTCGCCGGGGTGTCCTGGACCGACCGGGCGCCGCAGATGGTGCAGGGGCTCCTGGTCGAGTCCTTCGAGAACTCGGGCCGCATCGTCGCGGTGGGACGCGATACGGCGGGGCTCCGGCCGGACTGTGTGCTCAAGACCGAGTTGCGCGACTTCCAGGCCGAATATCCCGGCGATCGCGCCCGGCTGCCGCGCCTGCACGTCCGGCTGTCGGCCAAGCTGATCGCCATGCCGCGTCGGACCATCGAGGCCAGCGAAACCTTCGAGGCGACGGTGGATGCGCCCTCGGCCCGATTCGGCGACATCATCGCCGCCTGGGACCGCGCGATGAACCAGGTCTTGCGCCAGACGGTGGAGTGGACCCTGACGCGCCCGGTATCGTCCTCGGGGCGGACGACCTCGTAACGAGGTTTCCCGACCGCTTGCGCCTGTACGGATGGGGGTTGGTGGGCGTGGAGGGGAGCGCTACACTTTCTGCCTGGATCGAACATTCCGGCAACAACACGATGAAGAAAAGGCAAGGGCGGTCGTCATGATCGATTTCGCGACGCTGCCGCGTGATGACTTGCAGGCCATGGCGGAGGCCGCGCGGGAAGCCATGACGTGCCAGCGGGTGCTGGCCAAGACCGGCGACACCATCGTCGGTGAACTCTTGCGCGGCGCGGGCACCTTCTACGAGTGGCGGCATTATCCGCCGGGCGATGTCTATGACGCCGAGTACCACGCCCAGTATTATTATCACGCCCACCCCGAGGCGGAGCGGCCGAGCGGCGAGCACGGTCATTTCCATACCTTCCTGCGGCCGCTGGGCATGCCGCCGGGCGTCCGGCCGGTGCCGGGGCAGGACGTCCAGCTCGATGGCGAAAACGAGGCGTTGTCCCACCTCGTCGGCATCGCCATGAACCGCGCCGGCCTGCCGGTGCGGCTGTTCACCACCAATCGCTGGGTCACCGGCGAGGCATGGTACGCCGCGGCGGACGTGGTGCGGATGCTCGACCACTTCATTGTCGACCATGCCCGGCCGTCCTGGCCGGTCAACCGCTGGATTTGCGCCGTCGTCCGTCTGTTCCGGCCGCAGATCGTCAAGCTTCTGGCGGCGCGGGACACCGAGGTCGGCCGGCGGGCGGAGGGGCGCGACCTGGAAGCCGTGCTTGAGGACCGGGCGCTTGAGGTGGTTTCCGAAATGCCGGTGTCGATCGAGGAGCAGATCGCGTGCGTCGATCTGGCGCTGAGGGGGCGGCGCGTCACCGTATTACCCGAAGTCTCCGGCCTTTCGCGCTGAGAGCCCCTTTCGCGGCAGGGGCTTTGCCGTTATGGTTCGCGGGCCTTGGCCGTCGCGTATCCGCCCCAGCCCAGGGTGAAATGGCCCACGGCAAAATGGGGAAAACATGGCCGACCAGCTGACCGCCGCCGACGTTGCCCGTCTGCTCGCCGATCCTTCGCCGGAAACCCGCGCCGACATGGCCGCCAAGGTGGCTGGCCAGCTTGATCGGGAGACGCTCTCTCCGGCCGAGCGGGCCATTGCCGAGGAAATCATCCGTACCATGGCCGAGGATGCGGTGGTGCGGGTAC
>DASPMK010000161.1:0-4745 GCA_035627075.1 Azospirillaceae bacterium | reverse complement strand
CCTGAAGGGACTCGCCTTTGCCCTCAAACGCCGGGCGCGCGCCTCCGCGCGCTTGGCTTTCGCGCCCACGCGGGCGCGCCGCCGCGGTCGCGGCGACCGACGAGCGATTGAAAAGTCATTTCAATCGCTCGTCGGTATCATACGGGCGGCGTTTGAACACTTCCATGATTTGCCGTCCGTATCAAACGCCGGGCGCGGGCACCCGATCGGCGGGGAAGACGAGGCGGACGGTGGTGCCGGCACCGGGCGCCGTCTCCAGTTCCAGCCGGCCGCCGTGCAGGTCGATCAGCGCCTTGGTCAGCGGCAGGCCGAGCCCGGTCCCCCGCTCGCGCGCGACCTCGGGCTGGTGCGCTTGACCGAAGGCGTCCAGCGCCAGCGGAATCTGGTCGGGACGCATACCGATGCCGTTGTCGGCCACGGACAACTCCAGGCTGCCGTCGCGCCGCAGCCCCGCCCGGATCACCACGCGTCCGGTCACGGACGGGCTGAACTTGACGGCGTTGGTGATCAGGTTGGTCAGCATTTGCCGGACAAGGTGAGGATCGGCGCTGACGGCGGGCAGGTCGCCGGGTATTTCCAGGCCGAACTGGATGCCGGCCTCGGCCGCCCGCCCCTGCACCAGCCCCAAGGTGGCGTCGGTCAGCAGCGCCAGATCGCACGGTTCCTCGTTCAGTTCCATTCGCCCGGCATCGATCTTGGCAAGGTCGAGGAGGTTGTTGATCAGGTCGAGCATGTAGCCGCCGGCCAAGCCGATCTGGCGGGCGTATTCGCGATAGCGGAGGCCCTGCCCTTCGCCCAGCAGATCGTTGGCGATCACCTGGGCGAAACCGATCACCGCCGTCAACGGCGTGCGCAGTTCGTGGCTCAGATGGTTGACGTAATCCGATTTGCGCCGGTTGGCGGCCTCGGCCTGCTCGCGGGCGATCTTGAGGTCGGCCTCCCGGCACTTTGCCTCGGTGACGTCGGTGCGGATGCCGACGATGCCGCCATCCCAGGTCCGCCACTCCTCCACCCGCACCCAGCGCCCACCCGTGAGCCGTTGTTCGAAGGCGCCCTGGGGATTGCGGAAGCGCTCCGTCCTTTGGGCCAGAAACGCCTCCTCGCGGCCGTGGGCCTCGGGAAACTGGCCGCGGCGGACGGCCTCGGCCAACAGATCATCGAACCGCACGCCCGGTTGCAGGAGGTCGGCCACCTCGCCGTACATCTCGCGGAACTTGCCGTTGCACACCACCAGCCGGCCCTGGTTGTCGTGGAGCGTGAACGCCTCGCCGATGCTCTCGATGGCGTTCAAAAGCGTTTCGTGGGTTTCGATGGAGCCCCGCTCGGCGCACACCGCCTCGACGAGCAGTCGGGAGTCATCGCCGGTGCGTGTCAGGCGGCAGGAGAGTGTCGCCACCTGCCGTCCCTCGCACCGGAAGGTGATGGCATGGGTCGGCGCCCGCCCCTGGGGCAAGGCGGCCAGGGTCGCCGGGACCTTGTCCGGCAGTTCGGCGGAAATCGTCGATGGGGCGAGATCGGTGGGAATCTTCAGCACCGCGCGGGCGGCATCGTTCAGCCACAGCACACGGCCATCGGGCGACAGGAGCCATAAGGGCGCCGCCAACCCCGCCAGAAGACCGATCGCGTCCTCGCCGGTCCTCAAGAGGTTGACTGCCATGCGCCGTGATCCCCGACCTGAAAACGAAAGGTGGGGTAGACTGTCGCATGGGCTCCCTCAGGGCAAGAGGTCACATGCCGGGGGCGGGAGGCGGCTCCATCTTTAAATGCGACGTAATGTCGCATATTGGGCTCGGGGTGGATCAAGGCCCGAACGACAGGAACCGCGAGGGATGGATGTCGCGCATGTTCCACTCCCAGCCCTTGAGCTTCTGGCTGACGAGATAGCGGGTCCGGTAGTGGTAGAGCGGCAGCAGCGGCAGGTCGGTCAGCAAAAGCTTTTCGGCTTCGGCCAGCGCCTTCATGCGGGCGGCGGGATCGGCGACGAAGGTCTGGCGGTAGGACTGGAGGTCGTAGCGCGGGTTGGCGTAGCCGCCGTGATTGTGGATGCCGGGAACCGAGGCGAACAGATCGAGAAAGGAGGTGGGGTCGTCCAGGTCGCCGATCCAGGCGGCGCGGGCCAACTGGAAATCGCGGGTGTCGCGGGATTTGGTAAAGGCCGCCCATTCCTCGGCCACCAGCAGGACCGAAATGGCGTCGCCCCCGAAGACTTCCCGCCACATGGCGACGATGGCCTCGGCGACCTTGCGGTGGTTGTCGCTCTTGTTGAACTTCAGTTCGAACGACAGCGGGCGCTTGGGCCCGTAGCCGGCGGTCTTGAACAGCTTGCGCGCCGTCTCTACCCGCTGCGTCGGCGACAGCTCCTTGCCCAGCGCCGGGGCGGTGTAGCCGGGGATGTCGGGCGGCACCAGCCCCCACGCCGGCTCGTCACTGGTCTGGGTCACTTCGTCCACCAGCTTCTGGCGGTCAACGGCCAGAAACAACGCCTGCCGCAGGTCGGGGTTGTCGGCGAAAGGTTCGCGGGTGAGGTTGAAGACGTAGTAGTAGGTGCCGATGAACGGCTTGTTCCAGAATTCCTTAGGATAGGCGGCGGCCAGGGCCTTGGCCTGTTCGGCGGGCACCTCGGCCGTCGTGTCGAGCTGGCCCGACTGGAACCACCGCAGCTCGCTGTTGCGGTTGGGGGTGGTGATGTGGAGCACCCGGTCGAACCGGACGTTGGCGGCGTCGTGGAACTGCGGGTTCCTGGTCAGCCCCACATACTTGCCGGGCCGCCGGTCGGTCAGGACGAAGGCGCCGTTGGATACGAGCTTGCCGGGCTCGGCCCATTGTTCCTTGAACTCGGTCTGGCTCGCCCGGTGGACCGGCATGGCGATCGGCAGGGCCAGTCGCTGGAGCAACGTCGGCGCCGGCACCTTCAGCCGGATCACCAGTGTGCGGGGATCGCGGGCCTCCACGCCCAAGACGGTGGGCGGGCGCGTGCCGGTCATCACCTCGTCGGCGTGGCGGATGCCGAACAGCAAAGGCGCGGCCTCGCCGGTGGCGGTGCGGTCCAGCGCCCGCCGCAGGCTGTAGACGAAGTCGTCGGCGGTCACCGGGTCGCCGTTCGACCAGCGGGCGTTGGTGCGCAGATGGAAGGTGTAGACCGTTCCTTCCTCCGCCACCTCCCAGCGTTCCGCCACGCCGGGAATGACCCCACCCTTGGAATCGCGCGTCACCAGCCCTTCGAACAGGTCGTAGACGACGTGGGTGTCGGGGATGGCGGTGGCGCGGTGAGGGTCCAGCGTGCGGGGATCGGCGCCGTTGCCGCGCCGCAGGGTCATCTGGGCCTCGGCGGCGCCGGCCGACAGCACAAGCATGACGCCGATCCAGGCCGCTCCGATCCAGCCCAAGAGGGTGCGCCGCCCGATCATGGCACCTTACCGTCGCTCCGCGTTCTTTCGTCCCGGACGTTACCCGCGATCAGGGGGTGGGTCCAGGGGGCTGTGCCGGGCGGCCGACGGTATGGTAAACCTTTGCCGCCGATGGGATTACCTCCAGGGACCAGACGATGACAGGCAATCCGAGCGCAGGACCGCCGCCCGGCACCGCGGTGACGGTGGACCAGGCCGTAGCCATCGCCGCGCAGCGGCATCTGGCGAGGGATCTGGACGGGGCCGAAACCATTTACCGTCAAGTCCTCCAGGCCCGGCCCAATCACCCGGAGGCCCTGCACCTCCTGGGCATGGTGGAGAGCGTGCGTGGCAACAAGGTTCGGGCGGCGGAACTGGTCGGGCGCTCACTCGCCTTGGCACCCGACAACCCCCAGGCGCTCAACAATTACGGGACGGTGCTGAAAGGCCTGGAGCGCTACGACGAGGCGGTGGCGAGCTATCGCCGCGCGCTGGCGCTTCAACCCGACTTTGTCGAGGTGCTGTGCAACATGGGCAACGCGTTGAGCGCGGCCCGGCGCATCGACGAGGCGATCGACGCCTACCGGCGCGCCATCGCCCTGAAGCCCGGCCACTACGCCGCGTACATCAGCCTGGGCGTCCTTTACCGCGACGAGGGGTTTCCGGAGCAGGCCATCGAGACATTCGATCGCGCCCATGCTCTCAGGCCCGACGATTTGGTGGGCCGTTTCGACCGGGCGCTGGCGCTGCTGGTGGCCGGCGACTACGCCCGTGGCTGGGACGAGTACGAGCTGCGCTGGGATCAGGACCACCTGAAACCCCATCGCAAGGAGTTCCCCCAGCCGCTGTGGCGGGGACAGGATCTGCGCGACAAGTTCATTCTCGTCCACGGCGAGCAGGGATTCGGCGATACCCTGCAATTCGTCCGCTACGTTCCGTTGCTGGCTCGGCAAGGAGCCAGGGTGATCCTGGCGGTGCAGCCGGAACTCGACCGGCTGATGGGAACGCTGGAGGGGGTTCATCACCTGCATCCGTCGGGTGCGGTGGTGCCGCCGTTCCACTGCCACCTGCCGCTGTTGAGCCTGCCGCGCCTGTTCGGCACGCGGGTGGAGACGGTCCCCCGGAACGTACCGTACCTCAGCGCCGAACCCGAGCGGGTCGCCCGCTGGGCCGAGCGCCTGGGGCCGAAGAAGGGGCTGCGGGTGGGGCTGGTGTGGGCGGGGGTGCCGACCTTCAAGGCCGACGCCAAGCGGTCGCCGAAGCTGGAACCGCTGATGCCGCTGCTGGAGGTGCCGGGCGCGGAGTTCTATGGCTTGCAGATGGGCGCCGGCCGCAAGTGCCTGGAAGGCCGCGCGATGC
>DASPMK010000160.1:0-5333 GCA_035627075.1 Azospirillaceae bacterium | reverse complement strand
CGGAGGCCAACCCAGCAAGTCACACCAACTGGCAGCATCAGCCTTCCGGATGCACAACCATCCGTCAGCCGCACATTAGACAAATCCACACGGCCTCTTCAACGCCGATCCGGCCATGACGGCGGTGTGGCGTGAAGGCCCCGATAGCGTCGAGCATCTTCTCGGACAGGCGCTCAGGGGGGCTGTTTGGGCGGGTAGTACGACGGAGGGCGCTTTTTGGGGCGCTTGCGCAACGCCTCCGGATCAGGCTCGGGGACTCCGCCCGGCGCATAGGGAGGCATCGGGTCGCTCGACGGATGCTTGGGCGAAGCGGACCCTTTCGGCTGGTCTGGGCTTTGGGGGGCTCGGGCCGGTGGGGCGGGTTTTTCTGGCTGGTCGGCGGGCATCGCCGGTTCCTTCCGCTCAAGAAGTCGGCAGGCCGGCAGTGCAACTGACTACTCCGACCTTACAGGTACTGACGGATCGCCACGGTGGTAAGGAAGTAGGCTGCAACCCCCATGGTCACCGAAAGCAACAGGAGCAGCGGAATGATGTTGCGTCGCTGGGCCGCCTTCTTGTCGAAGATCGTCGTAACCACCAGACGCCCCTGGGAAGGATCGGCGAATTCCTTATCGACCTTCACGCCCTTGAACTTCTTGGAAGAAAAAAGCTTATCCGCGGCGTTGAGAGCGGAGTCCATATTGCCGGTCCGGCCTTTTTCGCTCCACGACCGGCCCGTCCGGGTATGAACGATATAGGTAATTTTTCCCGCCACAGCCATTCCGCTCTCCTTGACTTCCTGGGGCCCCTCCTGATCTGAAGGGGTGGTGCCGATCCTATAATATTTTTACGTTATTTCAACCAATCACCGGAACGGCCTTCGGTGGGCGGATTCCTCTCGCGAAACGGGACTTTCTCCCGAATTTTGGAATTTTTCCATCCAATGCCATCACCGTCGGTGAGCCTGAGCCGGCCATCGCCTCCCGCGCGGAAGGGTAAAAGATCCCGACTAGATAGCGTAGTAATAACCTGAACAGAACGTCATAATCCCAAAGTTTTGTTGAGAGCTTCCCCATCGGGTGCTGTAACGACCCACTGGTGCTGCGCGATTACTGGCGGATCCGGCGCGCGGCCGATAGCTGTCAAGTGCGGAGCGGATCATGAACAAGAACACTCTGCCCATGCTGGCCGGAGCGGTGGCGGCGGCCTTTGTTGGTGGTTCACAGGCCAAGGCCCAGGAACTCCCCCGCGGTGGCGGCGTGCTGGAGCGGCCTCGGCCGGAATTGGACCCGTTGGGCCTGCGGGCCGGCTCATTCCTGATCTTTCCTCGCATTGAAGCGGGGGTGGATTACAACGACAACGTGTTTGCCACGGAAAACAATACCGAGGAGGACTTCATCTATGTCATCGCCCCATCGGTGAACGTCCGTTCCGACTTCTCCCGTCATGCCCTGGGATTGACGGCGGCGGCGGATATCGGGCGCTTCCAGGATTTTTCCAGCGAGAACTATAGCGACTGGAGCCTTGTCGGCACCGGCCGGCTGGACATCACGCGAGACAGCGCGCTGTCGGTCGATCTGCGGGAGATCCGGGATCACGAGGGCCGCACCGATCCCGATGCCGCGGGCGTCCGGGGAGAGCCGGTGGAATATTATCTCACCGGCGGCGGCGCCACCTACCAGCAGCGGTTCGGGCGGTTCAGCGCCAGCATCGGCGGTGGAGCCCGTTCTTACGACTATGAGGACGTCGATCTGGGCGGCGGCCTGGTTCTCGACGAGGACAACCGCGACCGCACGGAATTCGATACCGTGCTGCGCGTGGGCTATCTGATACGGCCGGGCTACGAGGCCTTCGTTCGTGGCCGTTATCTGACGGTCGATCGCGAGTCCGACCCGACGGGTGTCAACCGGGACTCCGACGGCTACGAGATTTCGGCCGGTACGCGGTTTGACCTCACCAACCTCCTGACCGGCGAGGTGTTTGCCGGCTATCTCACCCGCGACTATGAGGATGACCGGCTGGAGGATTTCTCCGGCCTCGGCTTCGGCGCCAGCCTCGACTGGTCCTTCACCCAGCTCACCACCGTACATTTCACCGCCAACCGCGAAATCCGCGAGGCCGGAGTTGTCGCCACCGGAGGAGGGGCGTCGTCGTATGTGCGGTCGGTTCTGGGTGTCAGCGTCGACCATGAGCTTTTGCGCAATCTCATCCTGAGCGCCAATGCGGCCTATCAGTGGGATGAGTTCGAAGGCATCGATCGTACCGACAACTATTACACATTGGGCTTTGGCGGAACCTACAGGCTCAACCGCAATTTTTATCTCAAGGCCGGCTACAGCTGGGATAAGCGCAACTCGGATGTTCCGGGCCTTGACTACACCAACAACATCATCTCGCTACGGATCGGCGCCCAGATTTGATGACGAAGGGCGGATGGAAGGCGTTTCCATCCGCCCTCCCGTAATTGTACGCGTACATCAAAAGAAATAGAACGCACACGAACATACCGAAGACTGCGCGACGAAGCAGTATGCGTTCGCAACTTCCTGTAATTTTGATCCTGTGCGGAATCCGCGTGCGAACCCGGTCCCAAAGGGCTATCTACCGCCAAACAAGAACGGTTGAAGCCCGCGCGCAGCGTGCCGCCGGAACTTGTTCGCCAACCAGATCACGCGCAGGAAATCATGATCCGTTTCGCGAAACTGCTCCTGGGGGCCATCACCGCCGCGACGGTGATCGGTGGGGTTGCCGGCTCCGCGGGCGCTGCCGAGCCCGTCCGCGTCGGCGAGATCAACAGCTATACCGGCCTGCCGGCCTTCACCCTGCCCTACCGCCAAGGCTGGCAGTTGGCGGTGGAGGAGATCAACGCCGCCGGGGGCGTGCTGGGTGGGCGGCCGATCGAGGTCGTCTCACGGGACGACGGCGGCAAGCCGGACGATGCCGTGCGCATGGCCGGCGAACTGGTGAGCAACGAGAAGGTCGACCTCCTCGCCGGCACCTATTTCTCGCATGTCGGACTCGCCGTCAGCGATTTCGCCGCCCGCAACAAGGTGCCGTTCGTGGCGGCCGAGCCGTTGACCGATGCCCTGACCTGGGACAAGGGCAATCGCTACACCTTCCGGCTGCGCCCCTCGACCTACATGCAGGCAGCCATGCTTGCCGAGGAGGCGGCAAAGCTTCCGGCCAAGCGCTGGGTCACCGTCGCGCCGAATTACGAGTACGGCCAGTCGGCCGTGAAGTGGTTTCGCCAGCTTCTCAAGCAGGCCCGTCCGGACGTCGAGTTCGTGGGTGAGCAATGGCCTGCCCAAGGCAAGATCGAGGCCGGCTCCACCGTCCAGGCGCTGACCGCCGCCAACCCCGACGCGATCTTCAACGTCACCTTCGGCGCCGACCTCTCCAAGTTCGTGCGGGAGGGAACGTTGCGCGGGCTGTTCCAGGGTCGCTCCGTCGTCAGCCTGCTGACCGGTGAGCCGGAGTATCTCGATCCGCTCAGGGATGAGGCCCCCGAAGGCTGGATCGTCACCGGTTACCCCTGGAACCAGATCGACACGCCGGAACACAAAGCGTTCCTTGAAGCCTACCGTCAGCGGTTCAACGATTATCCCCGCCAGGGGTCGGTGGTCGGCTACACCACGCTCAAGGCCATCGCGGCGGCGTTGGAGAAGGCCGGCTCCACCGAACCCGAGAAACTGGCGGCGGCCATGAAAGGCCTGTCGCTGACCTCGCCGCTCGGGCCGATCGTCTTCCGCGCCAGCGATCACCAATCCACCATGGGCGCTTTCGTCGGCCGGATCGCGGTCGAGAACGGCCAGGGGGTGATGAAGGACTGGCGCTACGCCGACGGCGGGAAGTATCTGCCCCCCGACGCGGCGGTGGCGGCGATGCGGCCGGCGGAGTAAGAGAGAGGGAGAGGGGGGAACTCCCCTCTTCGCTCCCCGCGAGGGGCACGGCCCTCTGCCCTCCGGTTTTGCGCCATGAATTTCTACGTCGTTCAATTCTTGAGCGGGTTGGCCGCGGCGGCGACCCTGTTCCTCGTCGCCGCCGGTCTATCCCTGATCTTCGGGGTCACCCGCATCGTCAATTTTGCCCATGGCTCTTTCTATATGTTGGGAGCCTATGTGGCCTATTCGCTTACCGAGAGGCTGGCAACCGGCGTCTTCGGCTTCTGGGCATCGGTGGTGTTGGCGGCAGCGGTGGTCGGCCTCATCGGCGTGGCGATGGAGGTGCTGCTGCTGCGGCGCCTGTATCGGTCGCCGGAACTGTTCCAGCTTCTTGCCACTTTCGGTGTCGTCCTCATCGTTCAGGATGCGGTCCTGGCCGCGTGGGGGGCGGAAGATCTTCTTGGTCGGCGAGCGCCGGGCCTGCGGGGGGCTGTCAGCATCCTGGGCCAGCCTTTCCCCGAATACGAACTGGTGCTGATCCTGTTGGGACCGGCGGTGCTGGGGCTCCTGTGGCTGCTGCTCCACCGCACCCGTTGGGGAGTGTTGGTGCGGGCTGCCACCCAGGACCGCGAAATGGCCTCGGCCCTTGGGATCAACGAGCGGCTTCTGTTCACCAGCGTACTGTTCGTCGGCTCGGCGCTGGCGGGGCTGGGTGGCGCGCTCCAGGTGCCGCGCGAAGCGGTAAACCTCCATATGGACATAGCCATCATCGTCGAGGCCTTCGTCGTCGTCGTCGTCGGCGGCATGGGCAGCATCGGCGGCGCCTTCTTGGCCGCGCTGCTCATCGGGCAACTGCACGCCTTCGGCATCCTGATTTTTCCCGGCATTACGCTGGTGCTGGTTTTCCTGGTGATGGCGGTGGTGCTGGTAATCCGCCCCCACGGGCTTATGGGGCGCCCCGAGAGCCCCACCCAAGCCGCCGGCCGCCACGCCTCCCCGCCGGTCGAGCCCGCCAGCCCGGTGCTCCGCCGGTTGGGGGTGATGACGCTGGGGGCCCTCTTGCTGCTGCCCTTCGTGGGTGGGGATTACGCCGTGCTGCTGGCGACTGAAACCATCATCCTCGCCCTGTTCGCGGCCAGCCTGCATTTCATGATGGGGCCAGGTGGCATGATGTCCTTCGGCCATGCCGCCTTCTTCGGCCTTGGCGCCTATGGCGCGGGCATGGCGACGACCCACTTTTCGCTACCGATGTCCCTGGCGCTGGTGTTGGCGCCGGTGGCGGCGGGCCTGGGAGGGCTTGCCGTCGGCTGGTTTGTGGTGCGCCGCTCCGGCGTGTACCTGGCGATGCTCACCCTCGCCTTCGCGCAGATCGTCTGGGCGATCTCCTTCCAATGGGTGGAGGTGACGGGGGGCGATAACGGGTTGCTCGGCCTCTGGCCGCCGGGATGGGCACGCGATCCCGCCACCTTCTAC
>DASPMK010000159.1:0-2376 GCA_035627075.1 Azospirillaceae bacterium | reverse complement strand
CGGCGCCAATTCGGCCCTGGCCGAGACATCGCTCTCCTCCGGTACCGGCACGGCGCGAGCCGGGTCCAACTCCATCGGCCCCAGCCAGTCGGCGGGGCGTTCGCGCTCGCCCGTCATGCCAAATAGTCCCCCAGGAGGTAGTCCAGCGCCTGATCCAGCCGCACGTTGGGCAGCGGTCGGCCGTCGCGGCCCAATCCGGCCGGCGGACGAAACTCCAGGAAATTGGGTCGCCGCTCGGGGTAGGCGGCAAGATCGGCGAGACTGTCGGGAATGTCGCCGGGATACAGCACCGTGGGACGGTCGCGCCCGACCGGAATCCCCTGAACGCATGCCAACTGCCGGCCATCGTGCTCGGTGGTGACGGTTTCGGTGGACTTGACGGCGGCCAGCGCCATGGTTTCCACCACCGCCCCCTCGAAGCGCAGCCGGTTGCGCGCCTCGGCAACGAAGGAGTCGAGGAGCGAGCGCAAGTGCTTATGCTGACCGGCGGCGATGTGATCGGACTTGGTGGCGGCGAACAGCACCCGGTCGATGCGCCGGCCGGTGATCCAGTCCAGCCACGAGCCCTGGCCGTGGCGGAAGGCTTCCAGGCTGGCGTCGAGCGCCGCGCGCATGTCGGCCACGCCACGATCCCCGGCGGCCAGCGCCCCCAGCAGGTCCACCAGCACGATCTGGCGGTCCAGCCGGGCGAAGTGGTCATGGAAGAAACGCCGCACCACCGACCGCCGATAAGCCTCGTACCGTTCCTCCAGCAACACCCACAGTGAATGGCGCGGCATGTGCCGGTCGGGCACCGGCAGGGGGAAGAAGGTCAGCAACGGCGCCCCCGCCAGATCGCCCGGCTCCACGAAACGGCCGGGCTGCACGAGACTGAGGCTGTGGGGCGGTCGGCGGCAGGCGTGGAGATATTCGGTATAAAGCGCCGCCCCCTGGCGCACCGCCGCCTCGTCGGCGGGTGCCGCCGGGTCCAGCCCGCCCACGAATCGCCGCCAGTCCTCGGCCAGGGCGGTGCGGGGCGGCTGGTCGGCGAGGCCCAGGGTAAAGCGCGACCACTCGGCGAAGGACTGGTCGAGCAGCGGCAAGTCGAGCAGCCACTCGCCGGGATAGTCCACGATATCCAGGTTCAGCGTCGTCACCGGCCGCAAGCGCCGCCGAATCAGCGAGCCCGGCTGGTAGCGAATCGCCACGCGCAGTTGGCTGATGCCGCGTGTCGGCTCGGGCCAGTGGGGCTCGGGCGCCGTAAGCGCCGCCAGATGCCGCTCGATCTCGAAGCGCGGCACATCGGCGTCGGGCTGCGGCATCAGGCGCGCCGCCTGGAAGCGCCCCGACGCCATGGCGTCGAGGAACGGCAGCCGGGCACCGCGCAGCAGATTATCGACGATGGAGGTAACGAACACCGTCTTGCCGGCGCGGCGCAGGCCGGTGACGCCCAGGCGGACGTTGTTCTCCAGCACCTGCTCGGCCACGTCGCCGACCTGGTCGATCACCCACAGGCCGGCATCAGAGAGATCGGAAAAGGAAGGCAGCTTCACGGCGGGTCCCGTCGGGTGGTGGCGCGGCGCACATCCGTCATATGGGAACGGGCGAGACGCCGCGCCCGCCTCACTTGCCGAAGTTCAAGAGGCTCGGCGCCTTCTCGATGATTTCCTCAAGGATCAGTTCGGCGGTTTCCAGATCGCGCTCCAGGTCCGACGACAGCTTGCCGGCGTAGTTCGGGCGATTCAGCTTCTCGTGCGCGTCGTGCAGGCTGCGCAATTCCGACATGAAGATCTCGCGCGCTCCCAGAGGGAGAATCGGGTTGGCCGACAGCACGAAGAAGAACCGCATGCTGGCGCGCACCAACAGGTGCAGCATCAGCGTGTCGAGCCGTTCGAACTCGACCTTCAGGTCCTCGCTCTTGTTGTCCACCAGGTTACGCAGGCGACCCTCGATCAGGATAACCAGCGCCTGGAATTCACCAACCTTATCGCGAAAGGCGCGATAGGCCGCGAACGAGTGCTTACTCGCCTCGTGTTCGGCTTCAGAGGCCAGTGTTGCCGCCTCGCGCACCTGGCGTTCCAGAGCGCTCAACAGGCCCTTGACCTCGGCGCGCGTATAGGTGCGTTTGGCCATTCGAGATCCACCGTCACACCGCTAGGGGGCGGGATGCATATAGCATGCTCCCCCCCGGTCGTCACCCCAGCATTGTCCGGCCGGATCGCCGGACGTCCAGAGGTGGTTAACGCCTAGTGGTCGGCGGCAACCGGATGGGAAGGCTTGCGTACCAACGGCATCAAAAGCAGGGCGGAGAAGAACACGCCGGCCATCACCAGGAAGGCGTCGTTGAAGGTCAAAACCCAGGCTTCGCGCTCGACCAACCCGGCCACCACCTTCATG
>DASPMK010000158.1:0-2184 GCA_035627075.1 Azospirillaceae bacterium | reverse complement strand
CCGCCCCCCGCTGTCGCAACGCCGACCGTCGCGGCGGCGCCGGTCGCTGCGGCAGCTCCGCCGCCTGTGGTTCAGCCGGGCTCCGGACGGGCGGAGCCCATTCCGCCCGTGGATGCTGTGGAACAGCGCCTGCGCGAAACGGCGCGAAGCTGTCTCAATGCCTATCGCGGCTGGCGTCAAGTGCCCGGCGAAAACTCGATCCAGTCCTTGCACGATGCGGTGCATGAACTGCGCAAGGCGTTGGCGCGTATTGAAATCGACATGTCGGCCAGCCGCCGGGATGAGCAAGTAGCCCGCCCGATCCCGATCCCGGCCCATCGGGCGGCGCGGCGATCGAAATAGCGCATTGGTCGCCAACACGCTCGGCGACACTTTAGATTGTTGTCCAGGGGTCGCCCCATTCCGGCGGCCCCTGATTTTTTTCCCGAACCGCCCGGCTTCGAAACCCAGGGACGCCTGATACGGGCGGCGTTTGAACACTTTCATGATTTGCCGCCCGTATCCCCCTTCCGCACAGTGCTCCGCAATGTGCTGTCGGGCTCGCCCCGCGTCTCCACGCCGGGTCGCGGAGTGGTCGCGGGACGGCGATTTGCACCACTTCCACAAACTTCTCGCGCACATACCTCTCACGCCCGCCGCAGATCGCTCCCCTCTGGATTGTCGAGGACGCCGAGTACCCGTGTCTCGACTGATTTCCAGGCCTTCAGCGCGAGACTTTCGGGCAGATCCACATCGGTCATCGTGAGGATGTCGCCGCGTCGCAAGGGGTGTCGGATCACCCCTCCATACAGCAAACCGATGGGCAAGTGGCCGGGGTAATCGGTGATGCGGACGGCTTCGCCGCGCACATCGAAGCTGCCGATTCCGTAGGGGATGCGTTCGCCCGCACGCATGTCGCGCTTGGCTACGGCGGCCACGCTGACGGATGGGATGTCCGAGTTGTCGAGCAGAATCCTTCCATCGTTCACCAGACGCTTGATCGTCTTCAGGATTTCCAGATGAACGAAAATATTGTTTTTAAGAATTAGATAGTATGGCCCGTCTCCAAGGCGAAGATAACGCAACGCCGCCTGCTGACGGGAATCATGCTTGCCCACAAGGAAGACTCCATGCGGCAACTTGGGCGACAGGACGTAGTCGGCGATCGGCGCCCCGATGGCTTCGGCCGCCGAGGCCAGCCGATCGGCGGCGATCTTCAGGTCATCCCCGGCCGGGCCCAAAAGTCCCGTGGCACCGATCGTGGCTCCCAACCCATTGGCCACCAGGGCTTGTTCAATCTGAAGCTTGGTGCCATCGGTAAACGCGGTAACCATCGGCAAGGTGATGCCCTGTTTGCGCCCCCAGAAGGTCATGTCTTCGAGCGTCGGGTCATGATTGAGGAAACCCTTGAGGTTGCCGAAGACCAGCGGTTCGAAGCCCAACTCCAATATCTCTTCATGCAAAGCCGCCTGACACCCTGGCTGGTCGCCCTCGGCCTCGGAAATCAGGCCCTTGCCAACGAAGTAGCTTCCCGCGGTGACATGGAACTCGGCGTTCATGGTCACCACCGGCACCCCCGCTTCCACGGCGGCGGCAACCACGTCGGTAGCGTAGATAGGATCGCCCGTGCATTCGAGAATGACGTCCGAGTGCTCCAACACCTCGCCCAGGGAGGTGGTGAGCCGTTCGCGCCGCGGGAAATCGATGAGATCGTCCGGCGCCCGCCGGGTCAGGACCCGCCCCACCGCATGGCCGTGGTGGCGATCCAGCGACCAGATGAAGTGGCGCGCGATGAAACCGGTACCGACGACGCCGATTCGCAGGACCGAGGACGGGACCATGTGATGTCTCCCACTACGTGCCGGGCGGATGTCAGGAACGCAACGCCGAGAGAGCGGCGCCCCCCTTCTTTTCCTGCTTGGACTTTTCCCGCTTGAACTCCGGAATCCACCCGGAAAACCGTTGGTCGAGGAGGCTGAGAAGGTATTCCCCATACCCGGACGTGTTGAGCGGTTCGGCCAGTTCCCGCAGTTTCGATGCGGAAATGTATCCCATACGCCAGGCGATCTCCTCGGGGCAGGCGATCTTGAGTCCCTGGCGGTTTTGCAACACCTCCACGAAGGTGCCCGCCTCCAGGAGACTGTCGTGCGTTCCGGCGTCCACCCAGGCCGTGCCGCGCCCCAACAACTCCACCTTCAGCTGGCC
>DASPMK010000157.1:0-7303 GCA_035627075.1 Azospirillaceae bacterium | reverse complement strand
AAGGACAACACCGGCTACGACCTCAAGCACCTGTTCATCGGCGCCGAAGGGACGCTGGGCGTCATCACCGCCGCCGTGCTGAAGCTGGCACCGCGCCCCGGACAGGTGGAAGCGGTATTCGCCGCCGTGCGCGGCCCCGATGGCGCCCTGGAACTTCTGGCCCGCCTGCGTGCCGCATCGGGCGACCAGGTGGAGGCGTTCGAGCTGATGCCGCGTCTCGGCATCGACTTCGCGCTGGCCCATGTCGCCGGCACGGTCGATCCGCTAGCGCAACGATATCCGTGGTACGTGCTCGCCGACCTGACGGCCGGGCGACGGACCGAGGCTTTCCGCGCCACCATCGAGGAAACCCTGGCCGAGGCCATGGACGGCGGTCTGATCCAGGACGCCTGTCTGGCGGAAAGCCAAGAGCAGGCCCGCCGCCTGTGGCACCTGCGCGAAGCCCTGGTGGAAGCCCAGCGTTTTGAGGGCGGGTCGATCAAGCATGACGTTTCGGTGCCGGTATCATCCGTACCGGAGTTTATTCGTCTGGCTTGCGAAACGGTTTCCTGTGCTATCGTCGGCGTCCGCCCCCTGCCCTTCGGCCACGTCGGCGACGGCAATATCCACTTCAACCTGACCCAGCCAGCCGGCGCCGATACGGCCGCCTTTCTCGCCCGCTGGGACGAGATCAACCGGCTGGTTCACGATATCGCGCTGGGTCTGGGCGGCTCGATCAGCGCCGAGCACGGCATCGGCCGCGCCAAGCGCGGCGAGTTGGCGCGGGTAAAAAGCCCGGTGGAGATGGACCTGATGCGCCGGGTCAAGCGGGCACTCGACCCCCTGGGCCTCATGAATCCCGGCAAACTCCTGGGCTGACCCCCGTCACGCCTGCGCCCCGCGTAACGCGGCGCTGGTGGGGGTGTCAGGCTTGACCGGACTCATCTCGTCACGGACCCGACGCTGATTGTCCTGGCGCTTGTCGCGCTCGTCGTCGAGCGGCGTCTCCAGGGCGTTCAGGGTCAAGACGGTGAACATGTCGAGCGGCTGGCCCGACAGCACCCGCAAGGGATTGCCGGCCGAAGCGGTCGCCCCGCCGGTGGACTTGGCCGAATCGCCGCCGGTCAGGCTCGCCACCTTGACTTCGTCATCAAAGCGTTTGGCGAAGCGGTTGTAGATCTGGCGTAGCGACAGGGCCTGTCCGCTGTCGCGGTCGTAGAACACCGCCCGGTTCGCCCCCGCCGCCTCCGGGAAAATGTTGGCCGCCGGCTGCTCGGCGTCCTTGCGCAGTCCCTGGAGGAACTTCGCCGCCCCGCCGGCGCCGAGAAAGTGAGCCAGGTACAACTCGGTCGAGCCAATGGCACCGCCCACCGTCTGCTCCAGATATTCCTGGTTGTCGCGGGTGAACTCGGCGGCCATCTGGGCGGATATCTTGGGGTCCTTGCGCAGGTCGAGGATTTCCCGACGCATGTCGGGATCGGCCACGAACGCCCGGCCGTCACGGTGCTTGATGGCGGCGGCATAATGCCCCAGACCATGCTCTGCCCCGTGCTGGGCGATGGTGTTGAGCCAAGTGGAATCGATGAACTGGTATAGGCCGGTGGCGCTGGAGGTGGCCGCCTTGGCGTCGGTCTTGAACCCGCTCTCCACGGAAGCTTTTTCCATGAGGTAGGCAAAACTGACCCCGGTCCGCTCGCTGGCGTCGCGTACGGCATCGGCAACCTGCCCCGCCCCCTGCGGCGCGGTGGCGCGGGGGGATTGGATATCGGCGGGTTTCGGCCATGTGGTCAGGCTGGGCATGGGTTGCCTCCCTTGAGCGCTTCACCCTACTTATAAGCAAGAGGGATGCCAACGTCCCTCCGGCGAGGGGCGGGCATGAAGTGATCAGTGCCCCCTGCCCAAACGGTTGCGTTCGGAGTAGTGTCCGCCCGCCGACTTGTGCCCAGGAAGAAAAGGGAACGACGCCAGCCATGACCAGCTATACCGCGCCGATCGTCGACATGCGCTTCGTGCTCAACCATGTGGTGGGGTTGGACCAGATCGCCTCTCTGCCCGGCTGCGACGCCGCCTCGCCCGATCTGGTGGACGCCGTGCTGGAAGAGGCCGGCAAGCTTGCCGGCGAGGTGCTGGCCCCGATCAACCGGGCCGGCGATAAGGAAGGCGCGGTCCTGGAGAACGGCACCGTACGCACCGCCTCAGGCTTCAAGGAAGCCTATCGCCTGTTCGTCGAGGGCGGCTGGAACGGCTTGCCGTTCGAGGAGGCGTTCGGCGGCCAAGGACTGCCCTGGGTGGTGGCTACCGCCGTCAACGAGATGTGGCAAGCCGCCAACATGGCTTTCGGGCTGTGCCCGATGCTGACCCAGGGCGCGGTCGAAGCGCTGTCGCAGTATGGCAGCGAGGAACAGAAGACGCTGTACCTGCCCAAGCTGGTGTCGGGCGAGTGGACCGGCACCATGAACCTGACCGAGCCGCAGGCCGGCTCCGACCTGTCGGCCATCCGCACCAAGGCGGTGCGCGACGGTGGCGCCTACCGCATTACCGGCCAGAAGATCTTTATCACCTACGGCGACCACGACGTCGCCGAGAACATCATTCATCTCGTGCTGGCCCGCCTGCCCGACGCGCCGCCCGGCATCAAGGGCATTTCGCTGTTCATCGTGCCGAAGTTCATGGTGAAGCCCGACGGCTCGTTGGGCCAACGCAACGACCTGCGCTGCGCCGGGCTGGAACACAAGTTGGGCATCAACGGCTCGCCCACCGCCGTCATGGCCTTCGGCGACAACGACGGCGCCACCGGCTACCTGGTCGGCGAGGAGAACCGCGGCATCGAATACATGTTCGCCATGATGAACAACGCCCGGCTCAACGTCGGCCTGCAAGGTGTCGCCATCGCCGAGCGCGCCTACCAACAGGCCCGCGAGTACGCCAAGACCCGCGTACAGAGCCGCGCGCTCAACCGGCCCAAGGATGGCCCGGTCGCCATCATCGCCCACCCCGATGTCCGCCGCATGCTGCTTTTGATGAAATCCCAGACCGAGGCGACCCGTGCGCTGGCCTACACCGCCGCCGCCGCCCTCGATGTCGCCAAACGCCACACCGACCCGGCGGTGGCGGACGCGGCGCTGAAGCGCGTCGATCTGCTGATCCCTGTGGTCAAGGCGTGGTCGACCGACATCGGCGTCGAAGTCGCGTCGGTGGGCGTTCAGATCCACGGCGGCATGGGCTTCATCGAGGAAACGGGGGCGGCCCAGCATTATCGCGACGCCCGCATCGCCCCGATCTACGAAGGTACCAACGGTATCCAGGCCAACGATCTGGTATTCCGCAAGCTGGGCCGTGACGAAGGGGCGGCCGCCCGCGGCTACATCGCCGAGATCAAGGCGTTGGACGGCGATCTGGCGGCACGGCCGGGCGACGATCCGGCGGCGATCCGCCGCAACCTCGCGGCTGGCGCGGATGCCCTGGAAAAGGCCACCGATTGGCTGGTCGCCCAGGTGAAGGCCGATCCGGTGGCCGCCGCCGCCGGTGCCGCCAGCTACCTGCGGCTGTTCGGCACGGTGGCCGGCGGCTTCCTGTTGGCCCGCGCCGCCGTTGCCGCCCAGGATGCGCTGGCCAGGGGGGACGGCGATCCGAGCTTCCTGGAAGCCAAGATTGTCACGGCTCGTTTCTATGCCGAACAGGTTCTGCCCCAGGCCGAGGGCTTGGCCGCTGTCGTCGTCGAGGGCCATCGCTCGGTGATGGCGCTTACCGACGATCAGTTCTGAACCCTCAAACGCCGGGCGCGGCCATCCGGCCGCTTGGCTTCGCGCCCACGGGGCCGCGGTCGCGGCCCTATACCAAGTTCACAAGGGAGAACTTTCTGAACTTGCTATGATACCCGCGGGCGGATGAACTGGTTTTCATTCGCCCCCTGGCTGCGGCGCGCGCCCGAAACATCAGGAAAGGGCCGGGGTATCCACCAGGGCGCCCCGGCTTTCCAGAGCCGTCTTGATCTCGCGCGCGGTGGCGAACGCGCGCTCCCCCGCCTGCCGGAACTGTCGCCGGCGGATATCGGCCTCGGGCGCCATTGGATCGGCGCTTGCCTGTTGCAAGGCCCGGCTTGCCGCCATCAACTCGCTGAAGCCGAGATTCCCCGCCAGCGACACCATGGCATGGGCGTCCTGCCGAATCCGGGTCCAGTCGGACGCCTCCCCTTCCGCCGAGCGCAGGCGGGGTGGGGCGTGCTCCAGGAACATTCCCAGAAGCTGGTGGAGCGTATCCGTCCCCAGTTCCGCCTCAAGCTTATCAAGCGCCGCGCGGTCTACAACCATGGCCGAAGCATCGGCGGGCATGCCGCCCCTCATCGGGACGTACGGCAGCGCCGCGGCACAGCGCGGCTGCAACCAGCGCTGAACCCCCGCCAGCAGCGCATCGCGATCGATGGGCTTGGCCAGATGGTCGTCGATGCCGACGGCATGGCACCGGGCGATTTCGTTGGGCATGACATTGGCCGTCAACGCCACGATCGGCACCCGGCCAGCGTCGCCCGGCAGGGCGCGGATGGTTTCCGCCGCCTGCAAGCCGTCCATCACCGGCATTTGCAGATCCATCAACACCAGATCGAAAGGCTGCCCCCGCACGGCATCGACCGCCTGCGCCCCGTTGGCGACCACCGCCACGTCGTGGCCGGCGGCGCGCAGCATACGGGTCGCCAGCTCCTGGTTCATGGCCAGATCCTCGGCCAGCAGGATGCGCCCCCGACGATGGGCCAGGACGACCCGGTCGTCGCGCACCGCCGCTTGTGCGACCAGAGCCGTGCCCACCGGAAAGACGAGAGTGAAGAAGAAGGTGCTTCCCACCTCGGGGACCGAATGGACGCCGACGGTTCCGCCCATGGCCCCCACCAGCCGCTTGCAGATGGCAAGGCCCAAACCGGTGCCGCCGTACCGCCGCGAGATGGAGGGGTCCACCTGGCTGAACTTGCGGAAGAGGAGGGCCTGCTTATCCGGTGGAATGCCGATTCCGGTATCGTTGACCAGAAACTTCAGCTCCGCCTCCCGGTCGCTCACCCGTACCGGCAGGACCGACAGGGTCACGCTGCCGGCCGGGGTGAACTTGACCGCGTTGGTCAGAAGGTTGAGCAGAACCTGACGCAGGCGCACGACATCGCCCGTTAACATCCGCGGCACCTCCGGCGCCACATGCAGGCGCAGGTCCAGCCGTTTGTCGCGGGCCGCCGGATAGACCAGCCCCACCACATGGTCCATGGCCTCGGGCAGGTTGAAGTCCTCGGCCTCGATATGGACCTTGCCGGCCTCCAGCTTGGAGAAATCCAGGATGTCGTTGATGATCGCCAGCAACGACTGCCCGGCGCTCTTAAGCTGGCGGGCGTAGTGGCGCTGATCGCCGGTCGTGGCGAGATCTTCGAGAAAGGTGGCATAGCCGATGATGCCGTTCATCGGTGTGCGAATTTCGTGGCTCATCGCCGCCAGGAAGTCGGCCTTGGCCCGCACCGCCGCCTCCGCCTGCTCCTTGGCAGCGGCGAGACTGGCGACGAGTTGGCGCTGGTCGGTGATGTCGCGAGCGGTGCCCAGGATGCGCGCCACCCGCCCCGTCTCGTCCAGAAGCGGCACGATGGCCGTGCTCCAGGTGCGGGTGCCGCCCGGAAGAATCAGCGTCTCCTCATAATGGATGCTCTGGCGAGTTGCGACGCACTGGCCCAGGTGGCCGATGACGTCCTTGGCCGGGGGATCGGGCAGGTATTCCTCCGGACGCTTGCCCAACAGAGTGGCGGCCGGAACCCCAAAGGTCCGCTCGCTGGCCGGGTTGAGTCCTCCGAGGGTGAAATGGCCGTCCGGCGTCACGTCCATGATGAACAGGCAGTCGGACGCCTGATCGAACAGGGCGCGGTAGTGCGTTTCACTGCGCGCCAACGCCGCTTCCACCTCCCGTCGCCGCTCCTGCATGCGCAGCAGCGTGCCCAGGAAGGCGGCGCTGATGGAATTCGTCAGCAAAAGCGGGACCGCCACCGACTGGAAGACCCGCAAGGCCTGCTCCGACGACAACACCAGGAAGATGGCGCCGAGGCTCGCCAGGGTGGCGATCCCTCCCGCCAACGCCAGCTTTGGCGCATCCAGCCGGGTCCGGCGCCGGCGCGACCAGTCGGCCATCAACACGCTGGCGATCGCCACCGCCGACAAGGCCATGATCCCGGCCGCCCCCCCGGCGCCGCCGAGCCACAGCCGGTAGCCCGCGGCCATGCTCGCCGTCACCGCCGTGGACAGCGGCCCCCCGAACAAGGCGGCCAAGACCACCATGGTGGTCCGTCCGTCGACGATCACGCCCGGCATCACCGCGACGGCACCGATCATGGAGGAGATCGCGCTGACGCCGAAAAACAGGCCGAGAAGGAGCTGCCGCACCCACCCGGGCACGCTGGACAGCCGGTCCCGCCCCCACCCGTAACCGAGCACGACGAAGGCGAACAGCCCGATCTGCTGCAAGATCGTCAAAACCTCATTCGACGCCGTTTGCGGCATGCCTCTCCTCCATTCGAGAGCACCATACCACGATCGCGAAAAGGACCGATAAATAAAGGTTTAGCTTATTTTTATGCGCCTTCGCCTTATCGCTGCCGGGCCGGGGTCTGGCCCTGGGCGGTGGGGGCCGGCGGTGCGGCCGCCCCCGAACGGATGGCCTGATGGAGCTTGCGGATGGCGTTACGGGACTGGGTCACCTGCAACTCCGCCTGCTCCAACCGGATCTCGATCTGCTGGAGTTGCTGGATGATATCGACGGAACTGAGCCCGGTGGCCGGGGCCGGGGCGGTGGTGGCCCCCTCGCCCTCGCCGGCGGGCGGGGGGGCATTCCCCTGACCCAGGGCCGAAGCGGCGGGAAGAAGCCCCAGAAGCAGAGCGAACAGCGGCAGGAATCGCAAGTCAGGGTACATGGGCGTGGCCTCGCGGTGGTGCGGGGACGCCCGAAGACATCCCGTTGCGCCAACAACCGCGCCCCGGCGCCGTTCCCCCCTGTGACGGCCGAACCTCCGCTCCCTTGGGCCAGAGAGTTCCTGAGTGGGAATTGCCGCCCCATCCTCCCATGTCTTGATTTTACCGCGGACATAGAGGGAAGAGAGACTGTGCTTAAGGCGATCCAGAACTTCATGCGGCTGGAAGCATCGGGTGGCATTCTCCTCGCCGTGGCGGGAGGCGTTGCCCTGGTACTGTCCAACTCTCCATTGGCCCACCAGTATGACCGGCTGATCGAGACGCCGGTGATGCTTCAGATCGGCGGCCTCGTCCTGGCAAAATCGCTCCTGCACTGGATCAACGACGGGCTGATGGCG
>DASPMK010000156.1:0-2786 GCA_035627075.1 Azospirillaceae bacterium | reverse complement strand
AAATGACTTTTCAATCGCTCGTCGGTCGCCGCGACCGCGGCGGCGCGCCCGCGTGGGCGCGAAAGCCAAGCGCGCGGAGGCGCGCGCCCGGCGTTTGAGGGCAAAGGCGAGTCCCTTCAGGGGCTCGCCGGTATGACAGGGCACTTCCGTCAACCCGCTGGTCGCGGAAGAGATACTCTGACAATCCGCGTGGAGACCCCAGCCCGACCGGGCTGGGGTGGTGCCAAGAGCCGTTATCAAGCTTTGGTGCCACGAGTTTGGAAACTCTCATGAACTGGGTAACGGATTCTCAATTCATCTGTCCTAACGCAACGCCAAGTCCAGCACTGCCGCCGCATGGTGCCCGCGGGGGACGCCGCTGGCGGTGCTGGTCCGTGTCGAGGGGCGTCGCTGGGCCATTGAGGACGCCTTCGAAACCGCCAAGACCGAACTGGGGCTCGCGCACAATAAAACCCGCAGTTGGCAGGGCTGGCACCGTCACGTCTCGCTGGTGATGTTCGCCTTCGTCCTCGCGTGGTCCGTCTGGCGCCGTTGTCATCAGGCCAGGGTTCAAAAGGCTCACCTCAAACGGGCTATGCAACTGTAATGATAGGCGTTGTCATGGCTGGGTACAGACGTCGCGAACGCAGCTTTTCAGCCAGCGATGCGCCGGATCGGCGTCATGCCTCGGGTGCCACAGCATCGAAACCGTAATCGGCAGGCAGGGGATCGGCAGGGGGAAGCTGTGCAGGCCGACCCGCAGATTGCCGGTGTGTCGCTCAGGCACACTGGCGATCAGGTCGGTGGCTCGAACCAGCGCCAGGGCGGTCGAAAAGCCGCCGACGATCGTGACGATGTTCCGTTCCAGGCCAAGCGGCTGCAGGGCCTCGTCGATCGGTCCCTTGTCGAGGCCCCGCCGCGAGACGAGGATGTGCTTGCCGATCGCAAATCGGGAGGGGGTGATGTCACCCCGGCAGAGTGGGTGGTCCATGCGCACGACACCGATGAAACGGTCCCGGAACAAGGCTTGCGTGCGAACTTCCGGACCCGTGGCCTTTCCCACCACTCCGGTTTCCAGGTCGACCGTCCCGTCGCGCAGCGGTGCGCTGTCCTTGTCTGTTTTCGGCACGAAGCGCAGCCGCACGCCGGGAGCGTCTCCGGCAACGCGGGCGATGAGGCCGGGTCCGAAGTTCTCCACAAAGCCATCGCCCGTCCGCAGCGTGAATGTCCGCACGAGCCGCTTGAGATCGAGTGTTTCGGCCGGTCGTAGAACCGCTTCTCCATCCTGCACGAGCTGATGGACCCGTTCGCGCAGTTCCAGTGCCCGTGGCGTGGGAACCAGACCGCGCCCGGCCCTCACCAGCAGCGGGTCGCCTGTCGTTTCGCGCAGTCGCGCCAGCGCCCGGCTCATCGCCGAAGGGCTGAGCCGCAAGCGCCGGGCGGCGCGCGCCACGCTGCCTTCCGCCAGCAGGACATCCAGGGTGACGAGCAGGTTGAGATCGGGGCGTGCCATGCCTCGACCATAGCACCGTTCGATGTGGCGTTGCGTGCATGAATAGAGTGCAAATGCTGCGTCTTCCGCCATGTCCGGTGTGGGATTAGGTTTCTCAAAGCCTCATTTCGGGAGCGGAGAGGGATCGAAGTTCATGCTGAAGCTCATGGAACGCGAAGACTGGAGGGCGGCGAGGGAAACCGAACGGGCGCCCTGGGTTCGATGGGCGCTGGCCGCCCTTTCGATCTCGATGCTGCTGTCTTCCCTCGGCACCAGCATCGCCAATATCGCCTTGCCGACCTTGGCCCAGGCGTTCGACGCCTCCTTTCAGCAGGTCCAGTGGATCGTCGTCGCCTATCTTCTTGCCAGCACCACCCTGATCGTCGGCGTTGGACGGCTCGGCGACAGGGTCGGCCGCCGACGACTGCTGCTGGCGGGTATCGTCCTGTTCACGGCAGCCTCGGTCCTGTGCGGCGTCACGTCTACACTTTGGCTGCTGATCGCCGCCCGGGCGGCGCAAGGTCTTGGAGCCGCCATCATGATGGCTCTTACCATGGCGTTCGTCGGTCAAACCGTTCCAAAGAGCAAGACCGGCAGCGCTATCGGGCTGCTCGGAACGATGTCGGCGGTCGGCACCGCTCTCGGCCCCTCGCTCGGCGGCGTCCTGATCGCCGGCTTTGGCTGGCGTGCCATTTTCCTGATCAATCTTCCGCTTGGCATCGTGGCGTTTCTTCTCGCCAAACGCCAACTTCCTCGTGATCATGAGGCGCCGATAGCGGACCCGGCCGGCTTCGATGGTTTCGGCATGCTCCTGTTGGCCCTGACGCTCGGCGCCTACGCCCTTGCCATGACCCTCGGGCGCGGCGGCTTCGGTCCGCTCAACGTGGCTCTGCTGCTGGCGGCTGTCTTCGGCGCCGGCCTCTTCGTGCTCGTCGAGGCAAGGGCGGCATCCCCTTTGATTCGATTAGCGATGTTCCGCGATCCCATTCTGAGCGTGGGCCTCGCCATGAGCCTGCTCGTCGCGACGGTGTTGATGGCGACCCTGGTGGTCGGGCCGTTCTATCTCTCGCGCACCCTGGCGCTCGACACCGCGCTGGTTGGCATCGTCATGTCGGTCGGTCCGCTGGCGGCTGCGCTGACCGGCGTGCCCGCCGGTCGCCTCGTGGATCGTTTCGGCACCCAGCGCATGGCCATCGGCGGACTCGTCGCAATAGGCACCGGTTCCGGCCTTCTCTCCGTGATCCCGGCCACGTTCGGCGTTTCCGGCTACCTCGCCCCCATCGTCGTCACCACCGCCGGCTATGCGCTGTTCCAG
>DASPMK010000155.1:0-15569 GCA_035627075.1 Azospirillaceae bacterium | reverse complement strand
CGAAGAACCGTTCGTCGTGCTCGTCGAAGGAGCGGGGATTCTCGGAATCGACCTCGATGACGCCCCACACCTCGCTGTCGATCGTGACGGGCGCGTGTAGGATCGACACGATGCCGTGCTCCTGGAGAATGGGCGCGTAGCGGAACTCGCGGTTGTCCCGGATGTCGTCGACGATCACTGGGCGTCGCGTTTGGAAACATCGGCCGGGGGGGGAGGCCATGTCGATGCCGAGCCGCGTGGGGCCGACGACTCCCTCCTTCCATCCTACGCCCGCGACCACCAGCAAGTCGCCGTGTTGGGGCCGGTACCGCATCACCTTGGCGTGGGTCACAGCGGTGGCGCGGGCGGCTTGCCGGGCGGCCTGTTCCAGCAGCCAGTGCAGATCGGTCGCGTCCGCCGCGACACGGGCAAAGTCGCGCAGGACGATCTCGTGACGGTCGGTCCCCTTCTTCAAGTGGGCCGGGGAGTTCTCGTGCTGGGCCATGCCGCGACAACCCCCGGAGCGGCCATTCGTTCCGCCACACCCTTCGCTCGAGAGCAGACCAGCGATAGACCATACCCCGCAATGCAAAAATAAGGGGTGGTGGTTCGCCGCCAACACGACTATATATGCGCTGCATTGAGTGGCAGGGCCCCCGTCGGCCGGCATCGTATCCGCCGGTTCCGCATTGATGGCCCGAAAAGAGCCTCGCGGAACAGGCGAACCCACCCGACCCCGAAAGACAGGGCGGCGGGCGGGTTTTGTTTGTTATCTATCCTCGCAAGGCAGAAAAGCCGCTCGTTCTGAGCGCGGCGCGCTCCCATGACGGGAAAGCGCCGCTGGTTGTCTTGTGCCCTATGAGGTTTTTTTGACCGACGTTACTTTTGCCGATCTTAGCCTTAATCCCGCCATCCTGCGTGCGCTGGAGGCCTGCGGCTACAACGAGCCCACCCCCATCCAGGCCCAGGCCATTCCGGTGGCGCTGTCGGGTCGCGATCTCATCGCCTCCGCCAACACCGGCACCGGCAAAACCGCCGCTTTCGTGCTGCCGGCGCTGAATCGCTTGACCGCCCCCCGTCCGGTGCCGGGCTATGGTCCGCGCGTCCTGGTGCTATCGCCGACCCGTGAGTTGGCCTCCCAGATTCTGGAGGCGGTGAAGAAGTATTCGAAGTTCAGCCGCATCGCTACCGGCGTCATCCTGGGTGGCATGCCCTATCGCGAGCAGATGCGTCTCCTGGAGCGCCGCGTCGACCTGCTGGTCGCCACGCCGGGCCGTCTGATCGACTTCATCGACCGTGGTCGGCTCGACCTGTCGCACGTCGAGATGCTGGTCCTCGACGAGGCCGATCGCATGCTCGACATGGGCTTCATCGAGGCGGTCGAAACCATCGCCGCCAAGTGCCCGGCCGAGCGGCAGACCCTGCTGTACACCGCGACCTTCGATCAGCGCATGGGCAAGCTGGCCAGCCGTCTCCTGACCGAACCGGAGCGGGTGGACATCGCCGGCCGCCAGGTTTCGCACGAATCCATCGACCAGCAACTGATGCGGGTCGACGGGCTGGACCACAAGGAGCGGCTGCTGTCGCACCTGCTGCTCCAGGACGACATGGAGAAGGCCATCGTCTTCGCCGCCACCAAGCGCGACGCCGACCGTCTGGCCGACGATCTGGCGGCCCGAGGCATGCCGGCCGCCGCGCTGCACGGCGACATGCGCCAGCGCGACCGTAACCGCACCCTCGACGGACTGCGTCGTGGTCGCATCCGCTTCCTGGTGGCGACCGACGTGGCGGCGCGCGGCATCGATGTGGCCGACATTTCCCACGTCATCAACTTCGACCTGCCGAAAGTGGCGGAGGACTACGTCCACCGCATCGGTCGTACCGGCCGCGCCGGCGCCACGGGCACGGCTTACACCTTCTATACCCGGCACGAGGTTCGCCAGCTTCGCGCCATCGAGGACTACATCGGCAAGCGCCTGCCCAACCATGTGGTTCCGGGCATGGAGCCGATGGAATTGCCCAAGCGTGTGCCCGACGGCAATCGCCCGCCGCGTCGCGCCAACGGCCCCGGTTCCGCCGGCCACGGCTATCGTCCGGCCCACAATCAGGGTCAGGGGCGGCCGAAGCGGTTCGGCGATGGCGGCGCGGCGCCGATGCGCCGCGACCGAGGTGCTGCGGGGGCCTAATAAGTCAGGTCGCCAATAAGGGATGCAAGGGGACGGTGTCCCCTTGCTTTTCTTGTTTGAGGTAGAGGATGCCCGATCTTCCCGAGCCCGTCTCCCGCCGCCGGACCTTCGCGATCATCGCGCACCCGGACGCCGGTAAGACTACCTTGACCGAAAAGCTGCTGCTGTTTGGCGGCGCTATCCAGCTGGCCGGCGCCGTCAAGGCGCGCGGCGAGCAACGGCGTGCCCGGTCGGACTGGATGAAAGTCGAGCGCGAGCGCGGCATCTCGGTGACCGCGTCGGTGATGACCTTCGACTATCTGGGCCGCACCTTCAACCTGTTGGATACGCCGGGCCACGAGGATTTCTCCGAGGACACCTACCGCACGTTGACGGCGGTGGACAGCGCGGTGATGGTGATCGACGGTGCCAAGGGCATCGAGAGCCAGACGCTCAAGCTGTTCGAGGTCTGTCGCATGCGCGACGTGCCCATCGTGACCTTCGTCAACAAGATGGACCGCGAGGCGCGCGACCCGTTCGACCTCATCTCCGAGGTCGAGGATAAGCTGCAACTGCATGTCACCCCGGCAAGCTGGCCCATTGGCATGGGCCGCGACTTCCTGGGCTGCTACGACCTGATCAACGACCGCTTGATCCTGATGGATCGCACCAAGGGCGACGAGATCGACGCCGGCATCGCGTGCGAGGGGCTGGACGATCCCAAGCTCGACGAGCTGCTGCCGGCCCACGCGGCGGAGAAGCTGCGCGAGGACGTGGAGATGGTGCGCGGCCTGATGCCGCCGTTCGACCTGGAGGCCTATCGCTCGGGCCACCTGACGCCGGTGTTCTTCGGCTCGGCCATCAACAACTTCGGTGTGCGCGAGTTGCTGCACGGTCTGGCCGAACACGCACCGCCGCCGCGCTCGCAGCCGACCGACGCCCGCGCGGTCGAGCCGGGCGAGGCCAAAACCACGGGCTTCGTGTTCAAGGTCCAGGCCAACATGGACCCCAACCACCGCGACCGCATCGCCTTCGTGCGGCTGTGCTCCGGCCACTTCCGGCGCGGGATCAAGTTGAAGCATGTGCGGTCGAGCAAGATCATGGCGGTGAACAATGCCGTGCTGTTCCTCGCCCGCGATCGCGAATTGGCCGAGGACGCGTGGCCCGGCGATATCATCGGCATTCCCAACCACGGTAGCTTGCGTATCGGCGACACACTGACCGAGGGTGAGGAAATCCGCTTCACCGGCGTGCCCAGCTTCGCGCCGGAAATCCTGCAGCGGGTGCGGCTGGACGACCCCATGCGGATCAAGCATCTGCGCAAGGCGCTGGAACACTTCGCCGAGGAAGGCGCCAGTCAGGTGTTCAAACCGCTAACGGGAGCCGATTGGATCGTTGGTGTCGTGGGGCCGCTGCAGTTCGAGGTGCTGGCCGCCCGCATCCAGGCGGAATACGGACTTGCCGCCCATTTCGAAGGCGCTGCCGTGGACGCGGCCCGCTGGATCGAGTGCGATGACGATGTGATCTTGAAGAAGTTCATCGATAATAACCGCTCAAGCCTCGCCGAGGACCACGACGGAGCGCTGGTGTTCCTGGCGCGCAATGCTTGGCATTTGAATCGCACCCAAGAGGATTTCCCCTCGCTGCGGTTCCTCAAGACGCGAGAACAGCATTGGACGGCGGGGGTTGCGGCCTGACGGTCGCACCCCGTCGCTTTCCTTTCAGCTGAGCTGCTCTTGTGTCAGAAAGGTCGCCATATGCGGTCTGTACTTGGCATCCGCATACTGGATGTGACGCATCAGCCACTCGTTCAGGAAGGTAATCATCTCCACCCGCACCATCAACGGATCGGTCGAGGCCAGATGCTCCTCGCTCTCGGTCACCGTGCGGATGAATTCGGCGTGCTCGCCGCGGTGCGCGGCCAAGTCGGGAAAGCCGCACTTGGTCATGTACAGCTCTTCACGGATGAAATGCTCGCGCGTGTAGTCGGAAAGCCGCTGTATGGCTTCGCGCAGCTGGGGGCGGTTGTCGCCAAAGCGCTTGGTCTCAAGCACATGATTGAAGATCGCGATCAACTCCCTGTGATCGTTGTCCAGTTCGGCGACGCCGACACTCAGATCATCGGTCCAGGCGAACACCATATGGCAACCTCGTAACGGCTTGATGCGGATGAACGGCGCGATGTCCACCGCGCTCGTCCGGAAATGGTGATGGTTTAAGGCAGAAGCTGGAAAATATCTTAATAAAAGTTCCCGGCATGGCAAAAATGCCGGGGGCGCCGCTATGCCTTAAGTCCAGGGTTCCTTTTACTTTGGTATCTGGCACATCACATCGACGTCAAGTTGAGCTATTCCGGGCAGGGATAGGAGCTCGCAGCGATCGGTGAGGGGGTGTGGCATTGTTCGAAGACTCCTCCTTTCTGCCGCATGGCATCTGCCTATCGTGGGAGCCAAGTCTCATTTGGCTTCACGTAGCGTCGGACGGCCTGATCGGCTTGTCTTACTATTCGATTCCGCTGGCGCTGGTGGCCTTCGTGTCGCGTCGGCGTGACGTGGCTTACCAGTGGATGTTCTGGCTGTTCGCGGTTTTCATCCTGGCCTGCGGCACCACGCACTTTTTTAGCATCTGGACCCTTTGGGTTCCGGACTACGAAATCGAGGGCGCCATTAAAGCGGTGACGGCCCTGGCGTCGGTCCTGACGGCGGTGGCGCTGTGGGTGCTTCTACCCAAGGCGCTGGCCTTGCCAAGACCGACGGAGCTTCGCATGGCCAACCAGGCGCTTCAGCGCGAGGTGGAGGAGCGCCGTCGGGCGGAAGAACGCTACGTCGGCTTCTTCAATAATCTGGAGGAGGGGCTGTTCGTCGTCGAGGTGCGGCCGGACGGCAGCTTCATCCTGGATACCATCAACCCCGCTCATGCCCGGGCCACGGGGCTTGACCCGTCCCGGATCAATGGACGAAGGGTTGAGGAGTTTCTGCCGCCCGAGATCGCGGCCCAGGTGATTGGCCGCTATCAGGCCTGCGTGGACGCCGATCGACCCATCGATTATGAAGAGACACTGGATTTGCCGGTGGGGGTGCGCATCTGGCACACGATGCTGGCTCCCGTCCGGGACAACAACGGACGGATCATTCAGTTGCTGGGCTCGGGTCGCGACATCACCGAGCGCAAGCGCCTGCAAGGGGAATTGGTGCAGACCTCGAAGCTGGCGACACTTGGCACCATGGCGGCGGGGATGGCCCACGAAATGAGCCAGCCGCTCAACATCATCCGCATGTGGGCGGAGAACTCCCGGCTGATGATGGCCGAGGGAGCCATGCCGCCGGCCGAACTTGATAAGGTGCTGGGCCTCATCGCTGAACAGACCCAACGCATGGGGGCCATTATCGACCACATGCGGACTTTCAGCCGGCGGGACAATGCCAACGCCGAGGCGTTCGATCCGGCGGAAAGCGTGCGATCGGCGGTGGAACTGGTGCGCCATCAGTATGCCATCAAGGACATAGAGGTCACGGTCGAGGTGGTGCCGGGGAATTGCGCGGTGATGGGCCGTCCGCTGCAATTGGAGCAGGTGGTGCTGAATCTTTTGTCCAATGCCCGTGACGCTATCCTTGCCCGGCGCGAATGGGACGGCGGCGTGGTTGGGCAAATCGACGTGGGGCTGCGCTTCGACCCGATGCGCCAGATGGTGATATTGACTGTCGGCGACACCGGCGGCGGTATTCCGCCGGGCGTGCTGCCCCATATCTTCGACCCTTTCTTCACCACCAAGGAGGTGGGGCTTGGTTCGGGATTGGGGTTGTCAATCAGCTTCGGCATCGTCGATGCCATGGGCGGGCGAATCGAGGCGACCAATCGCGCATTCAGTGATGGCGCGGCGGGAGCCTGTTTTACTATAACTTTGCCGGCAATTTCCTTGTTCGGCGCAACGAAAGGCGGGCGCGATGGCGTCGGTGCGGCATGTCCTGGTGGCTGAAGATGAAGCGCTGGCGGCGCTGGCCATCCAGCAGTACCTGACGTTCAAGGGGTTCCGGGTAACGGTCGCTCGCGACGGTATGGAAGCCTTGTCGTTGTTCGAAGCGGACCCGGCGGATGCCGTGGTGACCGATCTGCGCATGCCGAGACTCGACGGGGCCCGGCTGATTCGCCGGCTGCGCGAAGCTCGCCCCGACCTGCCCGTGCTGGTGATGACCGGCTACCTTGGGTCGGAGGACGGTCAGGAGGATCTGACCAGCCCAGCGTGGGAGCCCCTGGTGGTACTCAAAAAGCCGGTCAGCCCCCAGGATATCCTGGCCGCGCTGCATGGATTTTCCGTCTGACCCTTTTCGGTTGTTTCCTCACTCGATTACCTCGACGTCGACCTGAACCGACAGGGCCTGGGCGCCACTGCCCAGGAAAACGCCGCGCACCGGGCTGACGTCGTCGTAATCGCGACCCCAGGCCAGTGTGATGTAGTCGGCATCCGCCGGCTTGTCGTTGGTCGGGCAAAGATCGAGCCAAACATTGCCACCGCACCATACCGACATCCAGGCATGGCTGACATCCGCCCCGACAAGGCGGGGTTGGCCCGGCGGCGGCAAGGTGCGCAGATAGCCCGAGACATAGCGCGCCGGCAGGCCTAAGCCGCGCAACGCCCCGATCATCAGGTGCGCGAAATCCTGACAGACGCCGCGGCGGGTGGTCAGCACCTCGGCCAGGGGGGTCGCGATGGTGGTGGCGGTGGGATCGAAGGTGAAGTCGCGGTGGATGCGCGACATCAGGTCAAGGGCGCTTTCGGCCACCGGCCGGTTGGCTGGGAACGATGGCTCGGCGAAGGCGGTCAACTCGATCGAGGTCTTGACGAAAATGGAATCGAACAGGAATTGGGGAACCTCCGGACCGGGGCGGCGGGCGGCCTCGCGCACCTCCTGCCAGGGGGGGGTGGCGGCCGGGTCCAGCGGGAGCGGCGGCGCCACTTCGATGTCGGTTTCGGCATGGATCTCCACCCAGCGGTGCGGCTCCTCCACCGCGACATAGGTGACGGGATTGCCGAAGAAGTCCACCGAATCCGAGCGGGTTGCCGGTGCCGGCGTCAGGGTGATCCGGTTGGCGCCGCAACGCTGACGCGGGTGCGGACGGGGGGTGAGGTGGACAAGATGGTGGGACACCGGGGTGGTATCGCCGTAGTCATAACGGGTGGTGTGGCGGGCGCGGTATCGCATCGGTCGGCTGTCTTCCTAGGCGGACCGGACGAACGCATGGCTGAAATAGGCATGCGCCAGCAGGTTCGAGGTTTCCGGCAATGTGTCCGCCAGTGTGTCCAGGGTCTGGCGCAGGGCGGGGCCGTGCCGGACCGCATCGGGCCGGCGCAGCAGCGCGCGGGCGGAGCCGATGAGATGGAGGGCGGTCGATGTCGGGGATTCCCCCCCGCCCGCCGGTGGTAACGGCAGGGCGGCCAGATGACCGGCCAAGCTGGAAAGTTGGAACGCGACGGCCCTGGGATTGCTTTCGTCGGTCAGCAGCAACTCCAGCACCGGAACCCGCTGAACCGTGGTCAGATAGCGCCCGCGATAGGTCATGAAGCTCTCGCCCAATTCCAGCAGCACTTCCAGCGTGGCCGACAGGGCGGCGTCGTCCCGGTCGTCGGCATCGGCGACGCGCAGGCGGCGCATGCTGCCGATGGTATTGACGGCCCGTTCCAGGCGGCGACCGATATCGAGGAAGCGCCAGCCGGGTCCCCGCACTATGCTTTCCTGCTCCAGTCCGGCCAGCGCCGCGAGGCTGACGATCAGGTCGTCCAACCGCTCCAAAGTCGCGGCGTCGTCGGGGCGGGCGCGTGGTGCCGCGCTCTGGCGGTCGATCTGCGAGATGACGCGCCACAGGTCAAGCGACAGCCGGTCGCGCACGCCGTGGGCAACACGGTGCAGCCTGAGGACATTGGCGCGCAGGCCGTTGGGGTGGTCGGGATCGAAGGCGGCGGCCTGGAGCGCCAGACGCAACGCACGGCCGGCGCTGGCCCCGGTGTCGCCGTCATGGGTGAAGTCGAGCGGTATCATGCCGATCCACGCCATCAGCCGCAGGATCGGCCCCAACTCCTCCATCGCCCCCGGCGTGGTGCCGTCGGTCAGCCGGGTGAAGGCGCCGCGAAGGAGGCGCAGGCCCATCTCCGACCGCTCGCCGTAACGGCCGAGCCAGAACAGCCCGTCGGCCACGCGACTCGGCAGATCGGATGAGACGGCGCGCGGTTCGCCGGTACGACGCCCCGTTACCGTTTCGCCTGCCGTGGAACGGATCAGGGTCCGCCCCTCCAGGCAGCGCGGCGACAGGACCCAGGTGTCCTTACTGCCACTGCCTTTTTGCATCGAGATGTCGGGGCGGCCCGGCTGATCGGCAAAACGTGTAAGCCCGCCCGGCATCGCCACGTAGCCGCCGCGCGAGGCCGCCAGGAACACGCGCCACACTAGGGGGCGCGGCGACAGGCGATTCTCCTGCCACGCCGGCGCGGTAGAGGGGGCAAGCCGCTCCTGGGCCACCCAGTTCCAGGGTTGGCGCTTCAAGCGCTCGATCCAGGCGGCCCGTGCGCCGCCGTCGAGCGTGGCGCCATCGACCGGGTCGCGGCCCAGAGCGGCGAAGGCCGGGCGGATCACTACCCGGTCGAGATTGGCGAGCACATGGGCCAGCGCGGCGGCGTCGCCGCACCACCAGGTATCGAGCCCCGGCAGCTTCAGGGCTTCGCCGAGCAGATGGCGCGCGACGGCGGGGAGATAGGCCTGATAGGCCGGGGATTCGAGAATGCCGGACCCCAGCGCGTTGGCTACCGCCACCGTGCCGGCCTTGACGGCCTGCACCAGCCCCGCGACACCTAAGGCGCTGTCGTGGCGAAGTTCCAGGGGGTCGCAGAAATCATCATCCTGTCGGCGCAGGATGACGTCCACCGGCTCCAGGCCGCCCAACGTCTTGAGGTAGACACGCCGGTCACGAATGGTGAGGTCGCCGCCTTCGACCATGGCGACGCCGAGCTGGCGGGCGAGGTAGGCGTGCTCGAAATAGGTTTCGTTGTAGGGACCGGGGGTCAAAAGCACGACGCGCGGCTGATCCGGCGCCAGCGGCGCCAGATCGAACAGGGTCCGGCGAAAGACGTTGAAAAACGGTACCAGGCGCTCCGCCCGGCAGTGGCGGAAACTGTCGGGCAGGACACGGCTGACCACCACCCGGTTTTCCAGGGCATAACCGGCGCCGCTGGGCGCCTGGGTGCGATCGGAGAACACCCGCCAGCGCCCGTCGGGGCCGCGGGCGAGGTCGACGCCATGGAAATGCAGGAACAGCCCTTCGGGTACGGCCGCGCCGTGCAGTGGACGGCGAAAACCAGGATCGGCGTGGAGGACGCCCGCCGGCAGGAGACCGGCACGCAGCAGTTCCTGCGGACCGTACACATCGGCGAGCACGGCGTTGAGAAGCCGGGAGCGCTGGGTCAATGCGGCTTCGAGGCCGCTCCACTCCTCGGCCGGGACCAGCAGCGGAATCATGTCGAGCGGCCACGGCCGCTCCATGCCCTGGGGGTCGCCGTAAATGTTGTAGGTAACCCCATGTTGGCGCAGTAGCCGGCGGGCCTCGTCCCAGCGCTCGGCCATGACTGCGGGCTCCAGTGGCCCCAGCGTGCTCATGAACGACTGCCAATGCGGCCGCAGCCGGCCCCGGCCGGATGCCATCTCGTCGAACACCGGGCCGGGACGCGAGGCGTCATCGGGGAGATCGGGGAAAAGATCAGGCTGGTCGGTCAAAGATAGCCGTCGGTTGGGACGTTGCAGGGAGCCGGGGGGCTTGCTGCCAGTTCAAAAAGTGCCTGGTCGGCGCGACCTTGAGCGAGTAGCTCAGAATCGGGGTCCGGCAGTGGGGCGCCGGGCGCAGTCGAAGGGTCTGGGGCCCCAAGACCACCTGACGGTCATAACGGTAGACGGTCTTGTGGTTGAGAGCGACATGGATCGCCATCGCGAAAGCACCCCGGCAAGCCTCATGGACGGCGATGCTATCATCATCGCTGGTGTTAGGCCAAACGGCAGGAAATTCGATCACGACTGAATGAAAGGCATTTTCGGTAAAAATTTGCCAACTTGTGATGGGGCACATATCATTGGGAACGGCAACTCAAGAGCGGGTCGCCGGGGTGAAAAATCGACCGATCCTTTTCCAGCTTGGGGCGGTTTATGGTGGCCATTGGCGAAAGCCACCATGGATGCGACCAAATAGCACAGCGTTCGGATGGGGTGAGGCTTTTCCGCTTTTCGCAACTTGAGCGAGGCGGTGAAAGTGGGACAGCCTCTTTATGGGGGTTAAACTTTCCGGCCGGCGAAGGCATAATCGCCGGTCTTCGGGATTAACCTTCACGAAGGTGCTTTCCAGTTAAATTGTTGAGACTGGGCGCGTCGGCTGGGAAGTGAACGAGCCGCCGACGGCCTGATGCAGGATCAACCGTGTCAAGAATGATCGGATTTGACTCGATGAGTAATGTCGAGAACCCAGCTGAAAGCTCTACCGGCGCGACCCCGGCCTCCGTGCCGGCGGCTTCGACCGCAGGCGAAGCTGGCGTGTCCCGCAGCACTCATTTCCTGTTCGAGCACAAGGTCTTCAGCATCTCGGGCGCACATTTTTCATTGACCCACGACACACGGCAGCCCGTGTACAACGTGATGCTGGGAGACTTGCAGGCGGCGATTCCCTTCGAAACGCTGCGCAACGCGTTTGATATTCCGCTGGATTCCCACGATTCGTCGCTTCTCGACATCGTCGAAAAGAGTCTTCGCTTCGTGAAGGTCATCCGGCCGGGCGAGACGATCCCGCGTGAGCTTTTGGACGGTACCGCCTCCTGGCAGGTGGAGGACAAACACCGGCACATCGCCAAGGGACGCCTGACCGTGCAGCTGGTGTCGTGGATTTCCGGCAGCGAGCACATCGTGGTCGACATCACCCAACTGGAACAGTTGGTGGAGGACCCCGGCACCAAGGCGCGTCTGCAAATGGCCTTCACTGAAATCGCCAAAAAGCTTGGCTATGGCGAGGAGCGTAAGCAGGAGGTCACCGACCGCGTCGATGATCTGGCGCACGAGTTGGCCTACGTTGAGGCGTTGCGCGACCGTTACGCCTTGATCCGGGGGATCAACGACAAGCTGGGGATGTTTTCCCGCGTTTTCCGTACCGACCGCACTATCAGCCAGGAGTTGTCGCGCATTCTCGGTTTGATGAAGAAGCCGTTGAAGGAGTTCGACTTCATCTTGGATGAGTGTGACGCCCAGACAGGTGAGATCGTCGCCGCTTTGAAGAAGTTCGACGCACAGGTGGCCTACATCCGTCAGGTGCGGGACGAGCTTCACTGGAAGCTGATGGACTGGGACGACGTGATCTCGGATTGGCAGGAATTGCCGCTGGTGCGCGATACCAAGACCGAAAACACCATCAAGGGACTTTATCGCTTCCTTGCCTCTAAATACCTGGAAACGAAGGTCTGGGAGCGCCGTTGAGCTTCCGTCGGCGCTACACGCGCCTTCGGTTAAAACCTGCCGACAGCACCTTGCCGTGCAGTGTGCGAAAGGGTGATACGGGCGGCCGATCAGGGACATGTTCAAGCGCCGCCCGTATCATACGGCCCCCATACGGTCCGCGAAGGACGGAGAGGCCATCCCGCGAACCCGCATCAGCCCACCGTGAAGGTCACCCGTCCGGCGAGTCGGCCGCCCGACTCCAGCACAGCCAACCCGCGCGCCTCGGGGGCGGCTTCGGAATGGTTGACGGCATCGGTCATATGCGAGACGGGTTCGGCACAAAAGAAATCACCATTCTTGGGCGCATAGACCACAAGGTGGTTCATCGGGCCTTCCGCCACCATTGATAACCGGATTCCCGACACCGGCCAGTCGATATCCGCGCGCCCGTTCCAGCCGGTGAAACCGTGATCCAGCACCACCCGGTCGAGATCCAGGCCCTGGCGCGGGTCCCAAGGCGGCGGCGGGGCGGCGTGGCTGGTCGGCAGCACCTCGCCATCGGTCAGCCACATGGCCCCCACCTCGGCGGTCAGTCGCGTTCCCGGCGGCTTGGGAAAATAGGGGTGCAGGCCGATGCCGGCGGGAAACGGCTCGGCCGACTCGTTGAGCAGTTCCAGCGTAACCGCCAGCCGCTCCCGCTCCAACTCGAAGGTCTGGACAGCACGATAGCACCAAGGCCAGTCATCGGCCCGATGCTGGTAGGAAAGGCGCAGCCAGTTTGCCTCGCGGCCATCAACGGCCCATGATTCGAGCCAGCCTTGGCCGTGGATGGGATGGGGACAGCCGTCCATGTTGGGGGGCAAGGTCACTGACCGGCCGGCAAAGGCGAACCGGCCATGGGCGATGCGGTTTGAGAAGGGAATAAGCGGAAAGCAGGCCATCGCCAGCGGCGAGCGGGTGTTCACCGGCGCAGGTCGCATCAGGTCGAGCCAATCGCCATCCCTTTCCAGCGCGAAGCGCCGGATGGAGCCGCCGTGCTCCGGTGCCACCACGCAGATCAACCGACCGCGGCGAAGCTCGATGCCTTCGGAAGGGGCCATGGAGAACGGGTCCCGAGGTTGCCAGATGATCGGGGTATCGCACAGGCGGGCGTCTTAGGGGAAGGCGACAAAGAGACAGCCGGTGCCTAGAGGGCGTTGATATTCACTTTGTCCAGATAACGGCACCGACGATGGCGCGCATCGAGAGGCATGCCTTGGGGGTCTGCTCGTTCCGGGTAGGGATGCGTCTGGAATGCTTGATTTTAAAGAAGAAGTGCTCGACGAGGTTGCGTTCGCCGGACAGCGCCTACTCGCGGGGCGCCTGTGGCGACGTCTTTCGGGGGGATGATCGGCACCGCGTCCTGGCTCAGGATCGTCGGGCCGGTCGCGCGAGCTTCCGCCCCCTTTTTTGCCGCCGCCGACTGATACCAAGTTCAGAAAGTTCTCACTTCTGAACTTGGTATAGGGCCACGACCGCGGCCCCGCGGGGCACGACCCTACGCCCCCTCGCCAGGAAACAATCTTTCCGGACGGACTCTAAGGACACACACAGGCCAAGGGCAGGTGAGGGGCAGCCCACAGCGGCAACACCCCTTCTATCCGCGGATCGGCGACATGTTTGGTCACCGTTCGCACCGGCTGGAAGCCCAGACGACAGTACAATGGCAAGGCTTTCGGATGGTCGAAGGAGCAGGTGTTCACCCCCAACCGCCAAGTGCCGCTGGTCCACGCCCGGGCGATCATCCGGTCGAGCAGATAAGGCCCGAGATTTCGGCCGATGAAGTTCGGAAGTAAGCCAAAATAGGCCAACTCCACCACTGCCGGATTGCGCCGGTCCAATTCGCCATAGCCGGCGGGGGTGCCGGCTACGTGCAGCACCCAGACCTCCGTCATCGGGTTTTCGATAATCGTCGCCAGACGCTCCGCCGACAGGCGGCGGCGATCGCTCCATAACCAGGGCTCGCCCACGGTGTCATAGAGATAGCGATAGAACGATACGGTCGGCTGCTCCGCCCGCACCAGCGTCACTTTGTCTCCGGGTAGCGGTACAGGCCGACGCAAGGGCGGGGCCATCATCTCCAGATAGGTGACGGTGACCTCCAGCTTGCCGGCTGGCGGTGGGCAACGGTGGGCGACATCCCTCTCCATTAGGACACCTTGGCGGGCGGATCGATCAGCCAATGCTGCATCACCACCAGCGCCCCCGTCTCGTAGCCGAGTCGCCGATAGAACTCCGCGACGGTGGTGTTGGTCGAACGCACCATCAACTGCGCCTTGGGCAGGTTGCGCTCGGCCAACCAGCCTTCCGCTGCTTTCACCATGCGACGGCCATATCCCCGGCGACGACGCTCGGGATCCACCGCCACGTAATAGAGCCACCCCCGATGCCCATCATGCCCGACCATGGTGCTGGCGACGACGCTTCCGTCCTCCTGACCGATCAGCAGCAGGCTGTTGGTATTGGCGCGACAAAGCTCGATGTCGGCAACGGGATCGTTCCACGGCACCAGGAGATTGCAAGCGGACCACAAGGCGACCACGGGATCCCGGTCCCCATCCCGGTAGGCGCGAACTGTAAACGAGGAGGCGGACATGAGTCCCCCAAGGAGTTGTTCAGGAGGAGGCCGAAACCTAAATGATCCGGGACACCACCTCAAGCCGGAGGTCGAAGACCGATCCAGTAAAAGACGGCGGCGCCCCCGAGAAGGCCAAGAAGGATCGCCCATGCGTACATCCGCACGGGGGGGGGTACCGTCTCGCCCGGTGCCCGCGCTCTGGCCGCGCCGCTCTTGGCGGCCTTTTTTATCTTTGCCTTCCGGCGTTTCTCGTCGTCCTGGTGAGATCGCGCCCCTGCCGCGTATGGATCGTACAATTCCACGAGGCGCCATCGGAAGTCCGATGCCGTTCCTCCGGAATCGTACTCGACGATGATGACCCGGACGTAGGATTTCGGCAGTACCGTCACAACCTGACGGAACACCGTCATGACGTTGTCCCGGTCATCATCGATGTGCAGCGTATCCCACTTCTTGCCTTTGGGCCGTTGGACGGCGTAGCGGGGCGGAGTAGGCGCCGGGGGAGCCGCGTCGGTCATGCCAGCCGCCTCAGTTGAGGCCGATATCTCACGCCGCGATCTTCGCCGAACCCAGTTCAACCGGAAGATCGTCGCGCAGCCCCCACTCGGCCCAAGAGCCATCGTAAACCGCGACGTCCTCACGCCCCAGGAGGTAAAGGCTCATCGCCAGCACACAAGCGGTCACACCGCTGCCGCAGGAGACGGTGATCGGCTTGTGCAGATCAACTCCGGCTGTTTCGAACTTGGCCTTGATGTGCTCAGCCGGCAAAAAACACTGATTATCGTCCAGCAGCCACTTAAAGGGCACACTGAGTGCGCCCGGAATGTGCCCGCGGCGACGGTTGGGCCAGGGTTCGTCCACCGTGCCCTCGAAGCGTTCGGTGGCACGGGCGTCCACCACCTGTTCACGTCGGCTGTCGATGTTTGCCAGCACCTGGTCGGTGTCGCGCACCAGGAAATGATTGGTGTGGGACGAGAAGTGGCGCTGACGTGGCACCGGCGGCAGGTCCGATACCGGCCGCCCTTCCGCCTTCCACTTGGCAAGACCGCCATCCAGTACCGCCACGTCCTTGTGACCGAAGGCACGGAACATCCACCACACGCGGCAGGCGGCGCTCGATACGCCGTCGGCATCGTAGATCACGATGCGGGTGCCGGCGCCCAACCCCAGAGACCGCGCCCGCGAACTGAATTTTTCCGGCGGCGGCAGCATGTGGGGCAAGGAAGTGGACGTATCGGCGATCTCGTCGATGTCGAAGAATACCGCTCCCGGAATGTGGCAGGCCTCATACTCGGCGCGTGGATTGCGCGGCGAACCTTTCATGACCCAGGTGGCATCAACGACATGCACGTC
>DASPMK010000154.1:0-6160 GCA_035627075.1 Azospirillaceae bacterium | reverse complement strand
CGTTCGCCAACGCGCGCGACCTGGGCTCGCTGGGCGTGCTGGTGCCGCAAGACCCGGAGGTGTTCGAAAGCTCCATCCGCCAGAACATCACCATGGGCATCGACTACGACCCGGCGGCGGTGGAGCGGGCATGCGAGCTGGCGTGCCTGGCGCCGGTGATCGCGCGGTTGCCGGATGGGATCGACACCGCCATCACCGAACGCGGCCTCAACCTGTCGGGCGGGCAGAAGCAGCGGCTGGCGTTGGCGCGCGGCATGTTGGCGGCGCGGGCGGCCTCGGTCATCATGCTCGACGAGCCGACCAGCAGCGTCGATCCGAAGACCGAGGGCCGGCTGTACGACCATCTTCTGGGCGAGTTCCCCGATGCCTGCGTAGTGTCCTCGCTGCACCGGCTGCACCTGTTGGCGCGCTTCGACACGGTGGTGCTGATGGCCGAGGGGCGGATCGTCGATAAGGGCCCGCGCGAGGCGATGCTGGCCCGCCATCCCCACCTTCGCGCGGGATCAATGGCGCTCGCCGCCGGTTAAAGACCCGGAGCCCGCAGGATTGGCCAGCAGAATTGGGAGGACGGGATGGCACGCAAGCTCGACAAGGCCGAATGGGAAGCCTACTTCGACCGGATGGCGAAGACGCTGGGGGCACAGTCGGTGGACATCACCATCGCCTCGCCCGCGCTGGGCAGCCAGAAGGCGGCCGACTGGCTGCCGCTGATCGGCATCACTTATGACCGCAAGGACGACGTGCTGGAGGTGGCGGCAGAAGGCGTGGACCACCTCATTCTCCACCCCCGTGAAATCCAGGTGGAGGAGGAGGGCGGCGGGCTGACGGCGCTGGATGTGGTCGACCCCGACGGCAACCACCAGATCGTCACCCTGAAGGCGCCGCTGACGCTGCCGCCGCCGGCGTGACGTTTTTGGGAGAGGGAGGGGAGGCGGCGGATCACGCCTCCCGCACCACCGTGCCCCAGAGGTCGTATTCCTCGGCATGGTCGATCTCGACAGTGACGATATCGCCGACATCCACCCCGTTCTCACCGTCCAGGAACACCTTGCCGTCGATCTCCGGCGCATCGGCGTAGGAGCGGCCGACGGTGCCTTCCACGTCCACGTCGTCGATGATGACGTGGAGGCGGCGGCCGACCTTTTGCTGAAGGCGTCCGGCGCTGATCGCCTGCTGCGCCTCCATGAGCCGGTCCCAGCGCTCCTGCTTGACCTCGTCGGGGACTTGATCCGGCAGGTCATTGGCGGGGGCGCCGTCCACGTCCTCGTACTGGAAGGCGCCGACGCGGTCGAGTTGGGCTTCCTCCAGCCAATCCAGCAGAAACTCGAAATCCTTCTCCGTCTCGCCGGGATAGCCGACGATGAAGGTGGAGCGGATGGCCAGATCGGGGCAGATGTCGCGCCAGCTTCGGATGCGCTCCAGCACCTTGTCGTGCTGCGCCGGGCGGCGCATCGACTTCAGCACCGTGGGGCTGGCGTGCTGAAACGGCACGTCGAGGTAGGGGAGGATCTTCCCCTCGGCCATCAGCGGGATGATCTCGTCCACATGCGGGTAGGGATAGACGTAGTGCAGCCGCACCCACATCCCGAGATCGCCCAATTCGCGGCACAGCTCGGTCATGCGGGCCTTGACCGCGCGCTCCTTCCATGGGCTCTCGGCGTGCTTGAGATCGACTCCGTAGGCGCTGGTGTCCTGGGAGATCACCATGATCTCCTTGACGCCGGCCTTGGCCAGCTTCTCCGCCTCGCGCAGCACGTCCGACGCCGGGCGGCTGACCAGATCGCCGCGAATGTGCGGGATGATGCAGAAGCTGCAACGGTGATTGCAGCCCTCGGAAATCTTCAGATAGGCGTAATGGCGCGGCGTGAGGCGGATGCCCTGCGGCGGCACCAGGTCGAGGAAAGGATCATGGGCCGGCGGCACCACGTCGTGGACGGCGTTGACCACCGCTTCGTACTGATGCGGGCCGGTGACCGCCAGGACCTCGGGGTACAGCTCGCGGATGATGTCGGAGTCCTTGCCCATGCACCCGGTGACGATCACGCGGCCGTTCTCGGCGATGGCCTCGCCGATGGCGTCCAACGATTCCTGCTTGGCGCTGTCGAGGAATCCGCAGGTGTTGACGAGGACCACATCCGCCCCGTCGTAGGAGGGGGACACCTGATAGCCTTCGGCGCGCAGGCGCGTGAGGATGCGCTCGGAATCCACGAGCGCCTTCGGACAGCCGAGGCTGACGATGCCGACTTTGGGAATGGGCTTGCTCATGGGCGCGTATATAGGGGCAAGCCGCATCGCCGACTAGACAAAAATCCGTCCTGACGAGAGCTGGCGACTTGGGGCTGTGTCAGGCCGGCAGGCGAACGTGGTCACCAGGGCGGGGTGATCGGCAAGAGCGGGCGGTCGAAGGCCGCGCCGCCATCACCACGGAGAGTGGCAGGGCCATTTACCTCATATCGGTTCAACCTCTCGCGCAAGCTGTGCCAGCGCCGACGGTGACAGACGACGCTTCGCCGGGAACCCGACAGGACCTTGCGCAGCAAAAGGCGAAAGGGTGATGCGGGCGGCCGATCAGGGAAGCACTCGGGTGCCGCCCATATCAGCCTTGACGGCGTGGGAGTATTCCCGCGGCTTTGCCGTTGGGGACGACTGCCGGCATCAGTATAGAATTATTCAATAACGCAGAATGAAGTCTGTGAGAGTATAATGTTAATTTAACATGCTTTGATTTCGCAGTTTATTAAGAATAGAGGTGTCGTGTGATAAATATGCGCGGAACGTAATCGGGGATTGCCTGTTCGCGCCGATGCGATCAATCGCACCGGAGGAAACAAAGATGGCCGATAGGATCTATATAGCAAATTTAACACCTCTGAATAATTCTGGGGTGGAAGGTGCTGCTTTGTTGACGCTGAAAGAAGACTCTCTCTCTGTCAGCATCCAGGCGACCGGCCTCGAACCCAGTCGGGCACATCCCCAGCACATCCATGGCTTCCTTACCAGCCAGGATGGCAGCGGCGGGAGTGGCGGAACCAGTGGATCGGGGGGAGCCAGCGGCTCTGGTGGGAGCGGTTCCGGCTCAGGTGGTACTGGCGGCCAAAGCGCTGAGTTGCCGACCTCGCAGGACGACCGTGATGGCGACGGCTATGTTGAATTGACCGAAAGCCGTAGTGCGACCGGCGGCATCGTGCTGAGCTTGACTCTTGATCAAGACGGTTCTGGAGGTTCTGGTTCTGGTTCTGGTTCCGGCGGGACCGGCTCCGGTGGGACTGGTTCCGGTTCCGGCGGGACCGGCTCCGGCGGGACCAGCTCCGGCGGGACCAGCTCCGGCGGGACCGGCTCCGGCTCCGGTGGGACTGGTTCCGGTTCCGGTGGGACCGGCTCCGGTGGGGCTGGCCAGACCGGGCAGTTCCCACGCGCCGATGCGGACGGCACCATCATCTACAACCAAACCTTCAATTTTCAGGCGAGCAGCCAAGTCCTCCAGGCGCTTCAGGACAACCCCGAGGGGTTCCTGATCGAGCTTCATGGTCTGACTGTTCCGCAAGGCATTGGTGCCGGTACGCAGGGCGAGGTCAATGGCACGGGCGGTTACAAGTCGCTGTTGCCGGTGGCGGCCGGGCTGATCGAGCCGATCGGGAGTGACGATCAGGCCGGCGGTACGGATGGTTCCGACGGCTCGGGCGGTTCCGGCTCGGGCGGGGCGGGCTCGGGCGGGTCGGACTCCGGCTCCGGCGGGGCGGGCTCCGGTTCCAGCGGTTCCGACAGCAACGCCGGCGACAACGACGACGGGCTGACCGGGGTGTTGGGCGACCACAGCGGTGACGGCACATTCGGCTGATACCGCCGATTCTCGACATGGAGAGGGGTCGGTGCCGCCGTTATCGGCCCCTCTTCCGCCTTTTCCGCACCGGGACTCTTATTCATCATGCACGATACGGATATACAAAAGGCTCTCGGCGCTTGCCGGGGGGGGCTTGTCGTCCTTGTAATCTTCAGCTTCGCCATCAACTTGCTGGCGCTAGCCTCCCCCCTTTACATGATTCACCTCTACGACCATGTGCTGCCGTCCGGCAGCATCGAGACGCTGGTCATGCTGACGGTGATCGTGGTGGCGGCGCTGGCGATCCACGCGGCCCTTGACGGACTGCGCCGCCGGATCGCCGCGCGGCTGGGCACATGGCTGGACGATCGCCTGGGACCGCCGGTCCTGGCGCTGGCGTTGCGGAACTCCCTGCGGTGGGGCAGTGCCGCTGGTGCTCAGGATCTGCGCGACCTCGCGACCTTCCGCGGGTTCTTTTCCGGTTCCACCATCATGCCGCTCCTCGATATTCCGTGGACGCCGCTCTTTCTTCTGGCGCTGTTCGCGCTGCACCCCCTTCTGGGGCTGGTGGGGGGTGGCGGACTCGTGTTCCAAGTGGCATTGGCGCTGGCCAACGAGGTGGGGACACGGCGTCCGCTGGCCCGCGCCGGCACCGTTGCCCTGGCCGCAAACCAGCGCACCGAGGCCGCCTTGCGCAACGCCGAGGTGATCCGGGCGTTGGGCATGGCAGGGGGATTGTTCCATCGCTGGCGGCGCGATGGTGAGGCGGCGCGCGGGGCGCAGGAGACGGCTACCGGCCGCGGTACGGTGATTCTGGCCTTGTCCCGGTTCTTCCGCTTGTCGGTACAGGCCATCATCATGGGGACCGGCGCCTGGCTGGTGCTCCACCACGAGGCGACGGCAGGTGTGATTTTCGCCGGATCGTTCCTGCTGAGTCGCTCGCTGGCGCCGCTGGAGAACGCCATCGGCACCTGGAAATCGCTGGTGACGACGCGCACCGCCTATCGACGTCTGACGGAGCGGCTGGCCTCCCTGCCGCAGCCGCTACCGGCCATGGACCTGCCGCCTCCGGACGGGGCGGTGTCGGCCGAGTCCGTCAGCTTCGTGCCCCAGGGGGCAGAGCGGGCGACGCTTGCCAACATCCATTTCACCCTGGAACCCGGTGAGGTTATGGGCGTCGTCGGGCCATCGGCGGCGGGCAAGTCGACGCTGGCCCGCCTGCTGGTCGGCGCCTGGAGGCCCACCGCGGGGCATGTGCGGCTGGATGGCGCCGATGTCTCGGTCTGGCTCGACGCGGGTGGCGCCCGCCATATCGGTTACCTGCCGCAGGATATCGAGCTGTTCGCCGGTTCCGTGCGCGACAACATCGCCCGGCTGACCGAGGGCGATCCCGCCGAGGTGATCGAGGCCGCCCGTCTGGTCGGGCTGCATGAAACCATCATGCGCCTGCCGCGCGGCTATGACACCGACATCGGCGAGGATGGGGTGCGGCTGTCCGGTGGGCAGCGTCAGCGGGTGGGGCTGGCTCGCGCGTTGTATGGCGCACCGCGCCTGGTGGTGCTGGACGAGCCCAACTCCAGCCTCGACTTCGAGGGCGAGGAGGCGCTTCGGCAGGCCATCTTGCACCTGAAGGCGAACGGCACCACCGTGGTGGTGATCGCTCACCGGCCGAGCGTCCTCAATCTCGCCGACAAACTGCTGGTGATGCGCCAGGGGGTGATAGACGCGTTCGGTCCGCGCACCGAGATCGTCGCCCGCCTCAACGCCGCGGCGGCATCGGCCGCCGAGCACAAGGGAGCGGTGCTGCCGCAGCGCTCGACCAGCGGTTGACGGTTACCAAGGAGCGGCCATGACTCTGATCCCGTACCCCCAGGATTCCGCAGCTCCCACCCCCTGGTCGGGTATCCGGCGTTTCTCCCTGATCGGCGCGGTGCTGGTGGCGGTGTTCGTGGTGGGCTTCGGCATCTGGGCCGCCGTGGCCCCCCTGGGCAGCGCGGTGCTGGCGTCCGGCGTGGTGGCGCCCGAAACCCGGCGCAAGACCATTCAGCACCTGGAGGGCGGGATCATCAGTGCCATCCTGGTGCGTGATGGGCAGGAGGTGGTGGCCGGTACTCCGCTGATCCGCCTTGACCCTACCCGCGCCCGGGCCACGGTGATGGGGCTGGAAGGGCAACTGTGGGACGCGCTGGCGCAACAGGCGCGCCTGATGGCCGAGCGCGACGGCCGGGAGGATATCGCCTTTCCCGACACACTGGCGGCGCGAGCCGGCGATCCCGCCGTGGCCGGCGCCATCCAGGGGCAGGAGCGGGTGTTCGAGACACGGCGGAATCTCCGGCGGTC
>DASPMK010000153.1:0-2945 GCA_035627075.1 Azospirillaceae bacterium | reverse complement strand
GCGATTGAAATGACTTTTCAATCGCTCGTCGGTCGCCGTGACCGCGGCGGCGCGCCCGCGTGGGCGCGAAAGCCAAGCGCGCGGAGGCGCGCGCCCGGCGTTTGAGGGCAAAGGCGAGTCCCTTCAGGGGCTCGCCGGTATCAGGCCACCTCGAACAGGTCCGGAGCACCGGACGCCGGCGGCTCGTCGGCCGCATGGGGATTGCCGGGAGCGGTTTCCCACCCGAGGTCCGGCAGGGTGATGACGCGGCGGCCGTCCCGTTCACTGCGCGTGACGATGAATCCACGCTGCTCCATGTAGGTCAGCAACCGCCGCGCGCGGCCCGGCGAGCGGCTGCCGCAAGCCCGTGCAATCGCCCCGTCCGACGGACAGGGAGCCAGATCCATCGCGGCGCGGGCCAGCAACAGGAATACTCCCTGGATGTCCTCCGACAGCCCGGCCGCCACGTTGACCGCCTGCTCCCATTCGGGACTGTCCACCGCCCCGGTGGCGATGCCGGCGCGAGCCGCCGCCAGCTTGCGGCGGAACGTCGGCAGATCGACCGCCCGGCCATTGACGTTGTAGCTGCGGCAGCGAACCAGGAAGTCCTGATAGAGCACCGCCACCGATCGGTACGGCGCCTCCGGATCGGCCACCACTTGGCGCAAAATCTCGTCCAGCACCGCCCCCCGCTCCGGTGCGGCCGCCGCTTCCTCCGCCTGGGCCTGAGCGGTCTGGGCCGTGCGCGCTTGGGCAAGTTGCAGGAGAATCTCGGAGGTGGCCGGCGGTGCCGGCGGTGGAGGGCGGCGCGGCAGGAGCGGCGCCTCCGACTCCCCGGCCTTGAGGATCAGGTCGCGCGCCTCTTCCCGCGGCATCTCGGGCACCGGCATCAGCCGGGGGCTGGTCGAGCGGGCGGCGGTTTCCACCACGCCGATCCGAATCGGCAACGGCCGCCGGGACACCGCCGGTCCCAGCGCGATGAAGTGGCCGCGCTCCAGGTCGCGGAACATCTCCGCCTGTTTGCGCTCCATGCCCAGGAGATCGGCGGCACGGGCCATGTCGATGTCGAGAAAGGTGCGGCCCATCAGGAAGTTCGATGCCTCCGCCGCGACGTTCTTCGCCAGCTTGGCCAGCCGCTGGGTGGCGATGACACCGGCCAGACCACGCTTGCGACCTCGGCACATCAGATTGGTCATGGCGCCGAGCGACACCTTGCGCGCCTCATCCGACACCTCTCCGGCTACCGAGGGGGCGAACAGTTGCGCCTCGTCCACCACTACCAGCACCGGATACCAGTAGTCGCGGTCGGCATCGAATAGCCCGCCCAGGAAGGCAGCGGCATGGCGCATCTGAAGTTCGGCGTCGAGCCCCTCCAGATTGAGAACGACCGACACCCGATGCTGGCGCACCCTATCGGCGATACGCTGCAACGCGGCTTCGGTATGGGCCGAGGCGTCCACCACGATATGGCCGAACTTTTCGGCCAGTGTGACGAAGTCCCCCTCGGGGTCGATGATCGCCTGCTGCACCCACGGCGCACCCTGCTCGATCAGGCGCCGCAACAGGTGCGATTTGCCGGACCCGGAGTTGCCCTGCACCAGCAAGCGCGTCGCCAGAAGTTCCTCCAGGTCGAGAATCGCCGGCTGGCCCGACGACGACGTCCCCATGTCGATGCTGACCTTCATTCCCGCCCCTCGTTCCCCTGCCCGAACGGCAAAGGGGGCGGACAGGCCCAAGGCCCCCGCCCCCACACGGCTTCGATCAAGCCTTTAAAGCTGTACTTGTGTTCCCAACTCCACCACGCGACCGGGCGGAATGCGGAAGAAATCCGTAGCGCTGACGGCGGTGCGCGACATCACGACGAACAGATTCTCGCGCCATTTCGGCCAACTGGGCGTCAGCGACGGGATCAGCGTCTCGCGGCCAAGGAAAAACGAGGTCTGCATCAGGTCGAACTCCAGGCCGAACGCCTTGCACAGACGCAACGCCTTGGGAATGTTCGGCTCCTGCACGAAGCCGTAGCGCACGGTAATGCGGTAGAAGCCTTCGGCCAGCCCCTCCACCACCACCCGATCCTTGGCCGGAACGCGTGGGACGTCTTCCAGCATCACGGTAACGAAGACGATGCGCTCGTGCAGAACCTGATTGTGCTTGAGGTTGTGAAGCAGGGCGATCGGTACGGTGTCGGTGTTGCCGGTCATGAAGATCGCCGTGCCCGGCACGCGGTGAACCGGCTTCTCCTGCTGACGCTTCAAGAAGGCGGCCAACGGCAGCGATTCCTCGCTCAGACGGCGGGACAGGATGACGCGACCCTGGCGCCACGTCGACATCAGCAGCAGGGTGATCGCCCCCACCACCAGCGGCACCCAGCCGCCGTGCGGGATCTTGATCGAATTGGCGGCGAAGAACGCCAGATCGACCGACAGGAAGGCCACTCCGACCACAAGGCAGGTCAGCCATTTCCAGCCCCACACCCGCCGTGCCACCACCAGCGCCATGATCGAGGTGATCACCATGTCGCCGGTGACGGCGATGCCGTAGGCGGCGGCCAGCTTGCTCGACGACTCGAACCAGATGACCAGCCCGATGATGCACAGCAACAGGCCCCAGTTAGCGCGCGGGATGTATATCTGGCCTTCCTCCTCGTTCGAGGTATGGCGGACCTCAAGGCGCGGGCATAAGCCCAATTGAACGGCCTGCCGGGTGATCGAGAACACGCCCGAGATCACCGCCTGCGAGGCGATCACCGTCGCCGCCGTGGCCAGGAAGATCATCGGGTACAACCCCCACTCCGGCACCAGCAGATAAAACGGGTTGCGCACCGCCTCGGGATCGCGCAGCAGCAAGGTTGCTTGGCCGAAGTAATTGATGAGCAGCGACGGCAAGACCAGCCCCAGCCACGCGAGCTTGATGGGCTGGCGGCCGAAATGGCCCATGTCGGCGTACAGCGCCTCGCCGCCGGTGAC
>DASPMK010000152.1:0-9560 GCA_035627075.1 Azospirillaceae bacterium | reverse complement strand
CCGAGCATGTGCGTTGGCTGTCGGGCAACTGGCCCGGCCTGATCGCGGTCCAGCCCAATGCCGGCCTGCCCGAACTGGTCGACGGCCAGACCCGCTACCCGCTGCAGCCGGCCGAGCTGGCGGTGTGGCACGAGCGTTTCCTCGACGAGGACCATGTCAACCTGATGGGCGGCTGCTGCGGCACCACGCCGGCCCACATCGCCGCCATCGACGCCATGCTGCGGCGCAAGGGTGGTGCCGCCCGTCCCGCCGCGGTCAAGCGCCAGGTCTATTGGGTGCCGGCGCTGGCCTCGCTCTACGGCCAGGTCGCGCTGCGCCAGGAGAACGCGTTCCTGTCGATCGGCGAGCGCTGCAACGCCAACGGCTCGAAGAAGTGGCGCGAGCTTCAGGAAAAGCACGACTGGGACGGCTGCGTCGACATGGCGCGCGAGCAGGTGCGCGAAGGCTCCCACGCCCTCGACATCTGCACCGCCTTCGTCGGCCGCAATGAAACCGAAGAGATGCAGGAGGTGGTGCGGCGTTTCACCGGCTCGGTCACCGTACCGCTGGTGATCGACTCGACCGAGCTCGGCGTTCTGGAATCGGCGCTCAAGCTCTACGCCGGCAAGGCGGTGATCAACTCCATCAACTTCGAGGACGGCGAGGAACCGGCTAGGCTGCGGTTGGAACTGGCCAAGCGGTTCGGCGCCGCCGTCATCGCGCTCACCATCGACGAAGAAGGCATGGCCAAGACGGCCGAGCGCAAGCTGGAGATCGCCCGGCGGCTTTATAAGCTGGCGGTGGAAGAATACGGCCTGCCGGCCTCGGACCTGCTGATCGACCCCTTGACCTTCACCATCGCCACCGGCAACGAGGACGACCGCAAGCTGGCGGAATGGACGCTCGATGGCATCGCCGCCATCCGCCGGGAGATGCCCGAGGTCCAGATCGTGCTGGGCCTGTCCAACGTGTCGTTCGGCCTGAACGCCGCGGCGCGGCATGTGCTGAACTCGGTGTTCCTCGACCACGCCGTCAAGCGCGGCATGACCGGGGCCATCGTCCACATCTCCAAGATCCTGCCGCTGCACAAGATCGCGGCCGAGGAGGTGCGTGTCGCCGAGGACCTGATCTGCGACCGCCGCGCTCCTGATACGGGAAATGGGGGCTACGATCCCCTCCAGGCGTTCATCGCCCTGTTCCAGGGGCGCACGGCGGCGATGGCGGTAAAGAAGGAGCGGGCGGAAAGGGTCGAGGATCGCCTGAAGCAGCGGATTATCGACGGCGACCGCAACGGCCTGGAGGACGATCTGGTCGAGGCGATGAAGACCCATGCGCCGGTCGACATCATCAACACCATCCTCTTGGACGGCATGAAGGTGGTTGGAGAGCTGTTCGGCGCCGGCAAGATGCAGCTTCCGTTCGTGCTCCAGTCGGCCGAAACCATGAAGGCGGCCGTCGCGTGGCTGGAACCGCACATGGAGAAGGTCGAGGGCCAGCAGAAGGGTACGCTGGTGCTGGCCACGGTAAAGGGTGACGTTCACGATATCGGCAAGAACCTCGTGGACATCATCCTGACCAACAACGGCTACAAGGTGGTCAACCTCGGCATCAAGCAGCCGGTGTCCGCCATCATCGAGGCCGCGAAGGCGCACAAGGCCGACGCGGTCGGCATGTCGGGCCTGCTGGTCAAGTCCACGGTGATCATGCGTGAGAATCTGGAGGAGATGGGCCGCGCCGGGCTCGATGTGCCGGTGCTGCTGGGCGGGGCGGCGCTCACCCGCGCCTATGTCGAGGGGGATTGCGTGGCCGCCTATCCGGCGGGCCGCGTCGCCTATGCCGGCGATGCCTTCGACGGGCTGTCGTTGATGGACAAGGTCCGCGACAACGCCTTCGACGCCTATCTCCAGGCCGTTCAGGTCAAGCGTCAGGGCCGCCCGTCCAACCGCCGCCGCGCCCTGGGCCAGCCGGTCCAGGCGGCGCCCGCGGTGGACCGGCCCGCCGCCAAAGCCCGCCGCCTCGCGCTGGCCGAAGGGGTGGCGGTGCCGCCGCCGCCGTTCTGGGGCGCGCGGGTGATCGACAAGGTGCCGCTGAAGACCCTGGTGCCTTGGCTGAACGAGCGCATGCTCTATCAGCTCCAGTGGGGCTACCGGAAGGACGGCAAGCGGCTGGACGAGTTCAAGGAGTGGGCGAAGAGGGAACTGCGCCCGATCCTCGCCCGCCTGATGGACGAGTGTATCAAAAACGACATTCTCGTGGCGCAGGCGGTGTACGGCTACTGGAAGGCGGCGGCCGAGGGTGACGACGTCATCCTGTTCGCCGAGGACGGCACCACCGAACTCACCCGCTTCACCCTGCCGCGTCAAGCCGGCGGGGAGGGGCTGTGCATCGCCGACTTCTTCCGCGATGTGGAGAGCGGCGAGCGCGACGTCATCGGCCTTCAGGTGGTGACCATGGGCCAGCGGGCGTCGGAGGTGGCGCGGGAGTGGTTCGACGGCAACCGCTATCAGGACTACCTCTACCTGCACGGCATGTCGGTGGAACTGACCGAGGCGCTGGCGGAATATGTCCATGCCCGCATCCGCGCCGAGCTGGGCTTCGGCGACCAGGACGACCGCGACATGGAGAAGCTGTTGCAGCAGGGCTACCGCGGCAGCCGCTATTCCTTCGGTTATCCGGCCTGCCCGAACCTGGAGGACCAGGAGCCGTTGCTGAAGCTGTTGGGAGCGGAGCGGATCGGCGTCGAACTGTCCGAGGGCTTCCAACTCCACCCGGAGCAGAGCACCTCGGCCATCGTGCTGCATCATCCCAAGGCCCGGTATTTCTCGGTGTGATGCAAAGCTGACAAAAACGGACAAGGGGGTTGGGCCTATCGCCCGGCCCCTTTTTTGTTTCAGCGCGCCGCTTTGGATAGGGGAGGGAAGGTGGTGCCTCCTTGTGTGGCGGAACCAAAAGATCGGGACGCCAGTTGGTGGCAAGGGTCCGGGCGGGGCTGCCCGGCCATACCGATACCCATGCATGGAGGAAACCCACCATGAAGAAGATGGCCTTGTTCGCGACCGTCCTGGCGGCCGGCGCCCTGTCGCTCTCCACCGCCTGCGCCCAGCAATCCATGCCGCAGTCCCAGCAGCAGAGCCCGATGTCCGGTGCGTCCGGCTCCCAAGCTTCGGACTGGACCCAAAACCAGCAGGTGGTGCGCGACATCCAGCAGGCGCTGAACAACCAGGGCTTTGATGCCGGCGACGTCGACGGCATGTGGGGTCCCCGGACTCAAGCCGCGCTGCGGAATTTCGAGCAGTCCAAAGGCATGCAGGCCGACGGCCAGCTCGATCAGGAAACCATGGCGGCGCTGGGTGTGGATGCCTCGGCGGCGCAGCAGCAGGGCTTCGGCTCCACGGGTGGCGGCCAGCCGCCGATGGGCCAGCAGGACCAGGGCTCCGGCGGTATGATGGGCGGCTCGCGGCAGCCCGGCCAGCAGTAACAACCAAGCGCGCGGCCGGGTACGGGAAGCTGGACCCGGCCGCTTTCCCCAGCTGTAACACATCCGACAAATTGTAGAGGTTTGTCGGTTATGTCACAGGGGCGACAAAGCCAACAATCTCGTTCGCCGCCCGGATACTCCTTTGTGAATCAATGACTTGAACCGCGCCAAAGCGCTTGGCACGCCCCATGCATAGCAGGGGGTATGCAGCGGCCCCCGGCCTGCCGCAACCGGTTCAAACAGTGGCATTGGTCCCAAGCAAAGGAGCAAACACATGGCTCTCCGTCAGATCGCCTTCTACGGCAAGGGTGGTATCGGTAAGTCCACGACCTCGCAGAACACGCTGGCCGCTCTCGTCGAGATGGGCCAGAAGATCCTGATCGTCGGCTGCGACCCGAAGGCCGACTCGACCCGTCTGATCCTCAACACCAAGCTCCAGGATACCGTTCTGCACCTTGCCGCCGAGGCCGGTTCGGTTGAGGATCTGGAACTCGAAGACGTCCTGAAGGTCGGCTACAAGGGCATCAAGTGCACCGAGTCCGGCGGTCCGGAGCCCGGCGTCGGCTGCGCCGGCCGCGGCGTCATCACCGCCATCAACTTCCTGGAAGAGAACGGCGCCTACGACGATGTCGATTACGTCTCCTACGATGTGCTGGGTGACGTGGTGTGCGGCGGCTTCGCCATGCCGATCCGCGAGAACAAGGCCCAGGAAATCTACATCGTCATGTCCGGCGAGATGATGGCGCTGTACGCCGCCAACAACATCGCCAAGGGCATCTTGAAGTACGCGCACAGCGGCGGCGTTCGTCTGGGCGGCCTGATCTGCAACGAGCGTCAGACCGACAAGGAGCTGGAGCTGGCCGAGGCTCTGGCCGCCCGCCTGGGCTGCAAGCTCATCCACTTCGTGCCGCGCGACAACATCGTGCAGCACGCCGAGCTGCGCCGCCAGACCGTCATCCAGTACGCCCCGGATTCCAAGCAGGCCAGCGAATACCGCCAGCTCGCCGAGAAGATCCATGCCAACTGCGGCAAGGGCGTCATCCCGACCCCGATCTCCATGGAAGAGCTGGAGCAGATGCTGATGGACTTCGGCATCATGAAGTCCGAGGAGCAGGAACTGGCCGAGCTGGAGGCCAAGGAAGCCGCCGCCAAGGCCGCCGCCGGCGCCTGATCGCCGTCCACCCCGGCCGGTTGTCCGCCGCGACGCCACCGGCCGGGGTGATCCCGATCACCTTAGTGTCTAGCAGGAGTTCGAGATGACGGCGGTTCAGGATAAGGAGAAGGTCAAGGCGATCGTCGACGAGGTCCTCTCGGCATACCCCGAGAAGTCCCGTAAGCGCCGGGCCAAGCACATTGCCATCCAGGGGGCCGAGTCCTCCGATTGCGGCGTCAAGTCCAACATCAAGTCCATCCCCGGAGTGATGACCATCCGAGGGTGCGCCTACGCCGGTTCGAAGGGCGTGGTGTGGGGTCCGATCAAGGACATGATCCACATCTCCCACGGCCCGGTCGGCTGCGGCTATTACTCGTGGTCCGGACGCCGCAACTATTACGTCGGCAAGACCGGCGTCAATAGCTGGGGCACGATGCACTTCACCTCCGACTTCCAGGAGAAGGACATCGTTTTCGGCGGCGACAAGAAGCTCGCCAAGCTGATCGACGAGGTCAACGAGCTGTTCCCGCTGGTGCGCGGCATCTCCGTCCAGTCCGAGTGCCCGATCGGTCTCATCGGCGACGACATCGAGGCCGTGTCCCGCGCGAAGTCGAAGGAGATCGGCAAGCCGATCATCCCGGTTCGCTGCGAAGGCTTTCGTGGCGTGTCCCAGTCGCTGGGCCACCATATCGCCAACGACGCCATCCGCGACTGGATTTTGCCGCGCGCCGAGGAGAACTCGAAGAGCTTCGAGTCCACCCCCTACGACGTGTCGATCATCGGCGACTACAACATCGGCGGTGACGCCTGGGCGTCGCGCATCCTTCTGGAAGAGATCGGTCTGCGCGTGATCGCCCAGTGGTCGGGCGACGGCACCCTTCAGGAATTGGAAAACATTCCGAAGGCGAAGGTCAATCTCATCCACTGCTACCGCTCGATGAACTACATCGTGCGTCACATGGAAGAAAAGTACAACATCCCGTGGATGGAGTATAATTTCTTCGGCTACTCCCAGATCGAGACGTCGCTGCGCGCCATCGCCGCCCTGTTCGACGACAAGATCAAGGACAACGCCGAGAAGGTCATCGCCAAGTACAAGTCGCTGTGCGACGCCGTCGTGGCCAAGTACAAGCCGCGGCTTGAGGGCAAGAAGGTCATGATCTACGTCGGCGGCCTGCGTCCGCGCCACGTGGTCGACGCCTTCCACGACCTGGGCATGGAAATCGTCGGCACGGGCTACGAATTCGCCCACAACGACGACTATCAGCGCACCACGCACTACACCAAGGAAGGCACGCTGATTTACGACGACGTCACCGGCTACGAGTTGGAGAAGTTCGTCGAGAAGATGCGCCACGACCTGGTCGCCTCGGGCATCAAGGAAAAGTACGTCTTCCAGAAGATGGGCCTGCCGTTCCGTCAGATGCACTCGTGGGATTACTCGGGTCCGTACCACGGCTACGACGGCTTCGCCATCTTCGCCCGCGATATGGACATGGCGATCAACAACCCGGTGTGGGGCCTGACCAAGGCTCCGTGGGCCAAGCAGTAAGCGAGGGCCTGCCGCGACTGGGCCGGCGCGGGGTGCCTCCCCCTTCCTCAGCCCCGCGCCGCCCGTCAAACCCGACGCTGCTGGTTTAGCCGATAGGAGTATTTATTGATGTCCACCGCCGATAACCTCTCGCAGAGCGCGGACAAGGTCCTCGACCACTTCACGCTCTTCCGCCAGCCGGAATACCAGGCTCTTTTCAAGAGCAAGAAGGAAAACTTCGAGAACCCGCACTCCGACGCCGAGGTTGCCCGCGTTGAAGAGTGGATGAAGTCCGAAGAATACAAGGAAAAGAACTTCGCCCGTGAGGCGCTGACCATCAACCCGACCAAGGGCTGCCAGCCCATCGGCGCGATGTACGCGGCCCAGGGCTTCGAGGGCACCCTGCCGTTCGTCCACGGCTCGCAGGGCTGCGTCGCTTACTTCCGTACCCACCTGTCGCGCCACTTCAAGGAGCCGAACAACGCGGTCTCCTCGTCGATGACCGAAGACGCGGCGGTGTTCGGCGGTCTCAACAACCTCATCGACGGTCTGGCCAACGCCTACTCGCTGTACCAGCCGAAGATGATCGCGGTGATGACCACCTGCATGGCCGAAGTCATCGGCGACGACCTGCAGGGCTTCATCAACAACGCCAAGCTCAAGGACTCCGTACCGAAGGAGTTCCCGGTTCCGTTCGCCCACACCCCGTCGTTTGTCGGCAGCCACATCACCGGCTACGACAACATGATCAAGGGCATCCTGAACTACTTCTGGGAAGGCCAGGAGCGGACGGCGGACGACTCGGTCAACGTCATTCCCGGTTTCGACGGCTACGCGGTCGGCAACAACCGCGAACTGAAGCGCATCTTCGGCCTGTTCGGCATCAACGCCCGCATCCTTTCCGACGTGTCGGACGTGTTCGACACCCCGGGCGACGGCGAGTTCCGCTTCTACGACGGCGGCACCACGCTGGAGGAAACCAAGGCGGCGCTGAACGCCAAGGCGACCATCTCCCTTCAGGAATACGACACCCCGTCATCCCTGTCCTACATCAAGGAAAAGGGCCAGGAAGTCGCCAGCTTCAACTATCCTTTGGGCGTGAAGGGGACCGACGGGTTCCTGATGAAGCTCGCCGAGCTGACCGGCAAGGCGATTCCGGATGCGCTGACCCTGGAGCGCGGCCGTCTGGTCGACGCCATCGCCGACAGCCACACCCACCTGCACGGCAAGCGTTTCGCCGTGTACGGCGACCCCGACTTCTGCCTGGGCATGTCCAGGTTCCTGATGGAGCTGGGGGCCGAGCCGGTACACATCCTGTCCACCTCGGGCTCGAAGAAGTGGGTGAAGGCCGTCAAATCGGCGCTGGAAGCCTCTCCGTTCGGCAAGGGCGCCGAGGTCTATGGCGGCAAGGATCTGTGGCACCTGCGGTCGCTGCTGTTCACCAACCCGGTCGACTACATCATCGGCAACAGCTACGGCAAGTACCTGGAGCGTGACACGGGCATTCCGCTGATCCGTCTCACCTATCCGATCTTCGACCGTCATCACCACCACCGCTACCCCACCTGGGGCTATCAGGGTGGCCTCAACGTCCTGGTCCGCATCCTCGACCGCATTTTCGAGGACATGGATGCCAAGACCAACGATACGGGCGTTACCGACTACTCGTTCGACCTCGTCCGCTAAGGCGGAACGGCCAGGGGGGCTCCGCTCCCCTGGTTTCCCTGGCGGGGGCCGCTAGGCTCCCGCATCCCAGGACCAAGGAGGGCGGCCCCATGCTGATGGACAAGGTCAAGGACGTTCTCAACGAGCCCGGTTGCTCGACCAACCAGGCCAAGTCCGACAAGGAGCGCAAGGCGGGCTGCAAGAAGGGGCTGAAGCCCGGTGCCGCCGCCGGTGGCTGCGCCTTCGACGGCGCGATGATCACGCTTCAGCCGGTCGTCGACGTCGCCCACCTCGTCCACGGTCCCATCGCCTGCGCCGGCAATTCCTGGGACAACCGCAACACCAAGTCGTCGGGCTCCACGCTCTACCGCAAGGGCTTCACCACCGACCTGTCCGAACTGGACATCATCCACGGCGGTGAGAAGAAGCTCTACAAGGCGATCAAGGAGATCGTCCAGGCTCACAACCCCCCGGCCGTCTTCGTCTATCAGACCTGCGTCACCGCCATGATCGGCGACGACGTGGAAGCGGTGTGCAAGTACGCCACCGAAAAGCTGGGCACGCCGGTGATCCCGGTGAACGCGCCCGGCTTCGTCGGCTCCAAGAGCCTCGGCAACAAGCTGGCCGGCGAAACGCTGTTGGATCACGTCATCGGCACGCGCGAGCCCGAGGTCACCACTCCCGGCGACATCGGCATCATCGGCGAATACAACGTCGCGGGCGAGTTGTGGCAGATGAAGCCGTTGTTCGACGAGGTCGGCATCCGCGTGTTGTCCTGCATCGCCGGCGACGGCCGTTACAACGACATCGCCAGCGCCCACCGCGCGCGGGTCAACATGGTCGTCTGCTCCCAGGCCCTCATCAACGTCGGTCGCAAGATGAAGGAGCGCTGGGATATCCCCTATTACGAAGGCTCCTTCTACGGCGTGTCCGACGTGTCCGACACGCTGCGCAACCTCGCGGCCATGCTGGTCGCGCGCGGCGCCGATCCCGCCATGGTCGATCGCGCCGAAGCCGTCATCGCCCGCGAGGAGGCCCGCGCCATCCAGCGGCTGGCCGCCTACAAGCCGCGCCTCGCTGGTAAGAAGGTGCTGCTGTTCACCGGCGGCGTGAAGTCGTGGTCGATGGTGGCGGCGCTGGAAGAGGCCGGGCTGGAGGTCATCGGCTCCTCGGTCAAGAAGGCGACCAAGGAGGACAAGGCCAGGCTGCGGCACCTGAAGGGTGACGAGTTCCATATGTGGGAAGACCTCAAGCCCCGCGACATCCACCGCATGCTGAAGGAGAGTGAGGCCGACATTCTGCTGTCGGGCGGCCGCTCCCAGTTCATCGCGCTCAAGGCCAAGGTGCCGTGGCTGGAAGTCAACCAGGAGCGCCACCACGCCTACGCCGGCTACGACGGCATCGTCAATCTGGTCGAGGAGATCGACCGCACGCTGTCCAATCCCATCTGGCGGCAGGTGCGCCTGCCGGCTCCGTGGTCGTGAGGAGAGGCGGATTCATGCCGGAATTCAATCAGGGCAGTTCCTCTCCGGGCGATGGAGAGGGCCATGGCGAAGGGGCGGCGTCCCCACGGTTCCTCCGTCCGTGCGGGGGTGCCGCCTCTTCGTTCTCGCTCGCAGGGGAGATGAACCCATGAGCCGCACGCCCGACCCCACCAAGACCCCGTCGCTGAAACCGTTGGCGACCAACCCGTTGAAAATGAGCCAGCCTTTGGGTGCGGCGCTCGCCTTCCTCGGCATCGACCGCTGCCTGCC
>DASPMK010000151.1:0-7045 GCA_035627075.1 Azospirillaceae bacterium | reverse complement strand
GGGCTGCCCGACCATGGGAGAATGGGCGCTTTTCAGCCCGGAGTCGCGCCAGACGCGAAATCCGGACCAGCATCGTCAGCGTTTACGATCCACCGTTCGAACCAGCCGGTTTCGCGTAGAGCGCGCAACTGGCTGCGGCTGATCGGAATGCGTAGATTGTTCCGCAATTCGATGACGAAACGGCCAGTCCCTTGCCGCTCGATCCGCTGCACGGCTGCCGTCGCTACCCAGTACGAGCGGTGGACCTGTCGTCCGTCCAGGTTGGCCACCCCTTCCAACGCCTCGCGGAAACGCATATGGATGCGGCAATTCCCGTTTAGGGTGTGGACACGGACGTAATGGTCCTCCATGGCCAGGGCAATCACCTCGCGGCCAAGATCGTAGGGCAGCAGATCCAGCAGGGTGGATGGATCACCGGAGGCTTGGGGCGTACTCGGGGCTTTCGGTTCGGCGGGGATGAAAGACTTGTCGCGATGCCGACGCTGGACGAACCAAGCCAGGCTGCTTGCCGCCATGACAGTGGCCAGACCCACGATGGCGAGGCCGGGGAACCACGAAACCAAGTTGGCAAGGGGACCAAGATCGTTCAGGGTCCGATCCAGTTCGTCCATCAGGACACGGCTCTGGTCCCGCAGGCTGCTTTGTTCCGCTTCCATATGGAGTTGGCGAAGCCGCGCCTCGATCAGCCCGTTGCTTCCCACCATAAGGTCCGCCCAATCACTCATGGTCGAGCCGATCATCGTGCGCAAGCGCAGATCCGTTCGCTCCAGGCTTTCCCGCATGGCCTTGAACGACAAGTCCGCGCGCATCCTGAGCACGTCGATACGGTGGGGCTCCATTTGGCCGGGCAGCTTTTCGACGATCGCCGCCGCGATTCCGATTTCCCGGTCAAGCCGGTCGAGCGGCTCCAACATGGCGATGGCTTCCATCACGACGCGGGTCTGCACCGCACGTTGCGCCGGATCCAACGCCTCATCCGCCAGTATGGAGCGCGCCCGATCAAGCGCGGTCCGCCATCGCGTGCGCAAGGGATCGAGCGAGCGGGCCAACGCGGCCTGATACTCGCCGGACCGGGCCATCGACGAGGTCGCCAGATGCCGGGTTTCTCGCAATTGCCCGGCGAGCGTGTCGAGGCGAGGTGCCAGTTCCTCCAGACGCGTCAGGACCGTCACGGTGAGGTCAAGTTCCGCCGAGGAGAAGAGGAAGCCGGACAGCGGCACGAGCCTGGCGCGTGCGGCGGTAATTTCCTTTACCAAAGTGGGCTCGGCGGAAGTGTGGCCGGGGGCGGAACCGCCGAAGGCAGGCAGGCAGGCCAGGGTCCGCAACGCGATGAGCAGGACGAACACGAGGACGCCCGGTGATATGAGCCGGATGCCAATACTTCGCGCTGAAATTACCAGAGACATCGCCGTTTCACTTCACCATGCCCCAGATCCCACCCTAACACGGATGGTTAGTTTGCGTAGAACACTATTATTGCACGCAGCCGGCATCGACCGTTCACGAAAATCACGGACTTTTCGCGAATTGCCCATTATGCAATTCGCGAAAAGCGCCGAATTCGGGAAAATTAGTTGTATAATGAATGAATCGGTGACACCTCTCGCACCTCGCGTGAAGACAAAAACACGCCGGCCTCCCCCAAGACGAGTGGAGGCTGGTTAGAGAATTTACATCCCTGGGAGTGTGGCGTGTGAAGGCATTCATCAAGGCAGCGGCGGTCGCGTGCGGGATCGTGGCCGGAACCGTGGGTTCGGCAGCGGCCCAGACGACCCTCAAGTTTTCCCACCATTTCCCCAACAACCCCAATGATTTCCGTTCTCTCCTTGGCCTCGCCTTCGCCGACGAGCTATCCAAGGCCAACGTCGGTCTGACGGTGACCATCTATCCCGACCAGAGCCTTGTTCGGGCGAAGGAGCAATGGGAAGCCCTGTCGCGCGGTACGATCGATCTGTCCGCCTTTTCCATGGCCGAACTGGCCGGTCCGGCGGAATTCCAGGTGCTCGGCATGCCGGCCGTCATCAAGGACCGTGACCACGCCAAGCGCCTGGAAGCCTCGCCTTTCATGGGCGCGCTGAAGGCCCTGTCGGAGAAGTCCGGCGTGGTGATCCTGGACAGCCTCTGGCTGGTCGGCGCCATTGGCTCGGCCAAGGGCTGCATCGAGAGGCCGGACGATCTGGTGGGCTTGGCAGCCCGCACCTCGTCGAAGGCCCTGGATCAGGTGTTCGAGTCCGCCGGAGCCCTGACTGTCGCCATGCCGTCCAGCGAGCTGAGCAAGGGACTGACCACCGGCGCCATCGACGCCTTGACCCTGCCGGCGGCCACGATGGCCACCATGAAAATGCACGACCAGCTCAAGTGCGTCACCCTGCCGGGTGCCGGAGCCTTGAACTACGTGCACCTGCCGATCATGGTATCCAAGGTCACCTGGGACAAACTGACGCCCGACCAACAAACCGCCGCGGGCGCCGCCGCCGCCAAGGCCGCCCAGGCCAGCCTGGAGCTGGTGCTGAAAGCCGAAAAACAGGTAGCCGAGGACTACGCCAAGGCCGGCGCCACCATCAAGACCCTGGACACGGCCAACTTCGCGGCGTGGCGCGCACTCGCCGAGAAGACCGCGTGGACTTCCTTTGAGAAGATGTCGCCCGAGGCGGGCGAACTGATGCGCCTTATGAAGGCGATAGACTGACATTCCATCCGAACGAGAGGAACCCGCCATGCGGCTTGGAATTCGGGTGCGCCTCGGATCGGCGTTCGGGGTGGTCACGGTGATGCTCGTCGTCTCGACGCTCGCCGCCAATCACACCTTCGGGCTCGCGTCATGGGCGCTGGACCGTATCGTCGCCGAGGACGTGCCAAGGATTGTCAGCGCCAAGACCCTGGCTCAGGTCAGCGAACGGATCACCGGCCAAGTTCCCCGGTTGGCGGACGCTCGCACCCAGGCAGATCGGCGGACGGCGATCGAGGAACTGGCCCGCCAGACCGCCGAGTTGCGCCGCCTGTTGAACGACGTGGGCGGCGGAACCGCCGAGCGCGAAGCCTTGGCGGCAGCCTTGGCCGAGACTGAGAGCAACACCGCCCGCATCGACACCCTGGTAACCCAGTCCCTGGCGGATCAGGAGGTCCAGCGCGAGCTGTTGGCCAAAGCCGGGGCGGTAATGACGGAAATCCGCCGCCTCCTGGAACCGTTGCGCACCCGCTGGCAATCGGCCACGGATCGCGCCAAAGCGGACCTGGAACAACCGGGGCTGGCCGACGGTCGGCTGGGAATCCTGGCCAAGACCATGGTCCACGCCATCGACGCGGTGCAGCCGCTCGACGGGATCGAACGGGAGATCGTCGGCCTGTCGGGCACCCTGACGGAGATCGTCGGCGCTCTCGACAACACCCGCCTGGACGTGGTTGCCATGCGGGTGGACAAGACGTTCGAGCGACTTCGCTCGGTGATGGAGAAGCTGGACCCTCGCCTTCAGGCCAGCCTCCAGCCGCTGCTGGCGGAGTTGGACAAGCAGATGCGCGCGACGGACGGCATCGTCGGCCGCCAGCGGTGGATCAACGACGCGGCGGCCGAGCGGACGCGGTTGGTCGAGAGCAACCGCACGACCGCCGACCGTCTGGCCCAATCAGCCTCACAGGTCGCCGCCCTCAGCGCGCAGGAGATCGCCCAGGTGACGGCGGAGGCGCGGGCTGCCGTCACCAGCAGCCGGGCGGTGATGATGGGCTTCGCCATCGCGGGCGTTGTCGCCTCGTTGCTGATCGCCTGGCTTTATGTCGGTCGCAATCTCACCAACCGGCTGATCCGGTTGGAAACGGTTATGCTGGAACTGGCGCGGGGGAACCTGGAGGTGACCGTCGCCACCGACGGTAACGACGAGATCACCGCGATGGCGCGGGTACTCCAAGTCTTCAAGGACAACGCTGTGAAGGTCCAGAGCCTGAGCGCCGAGCAGGAATCACTCAAGCGCGACGCTGAACGTCAGCGCCGCGAAACCACCCAGCGGATGGCCGACAGCTTCGAGACCGGGGTCACCGAACTGGTCGAACGGCTGGCAGCGGCCTCGCAGCGGATGCAAGAGGCGGCCAACACCATGTCCGCTTCGATCGACGACGCCAGCCAGCGCTCGACCACCGTTGCCGCCGCCTCGGAGCACGCCTCGGAGAACGTCCAGACCGTGGCGGCGGCGGCAACGGAGCTCTCGTCAGCAATTTCGGAAATCGGCCGGCAGGCCGGGCATTCGACGCGGATTGCCGCCATGGCGACCGAAGCGGCCGCGCGCACCGATGCCACGGTCAAGGGCATGGCCGAAGCAGCTAACCGCATCGGCGAAGTGGTGGCGCTGATCAACTCCATCGCCGGCCAGACCAACCTGCTGGCGTTGAACGCCACCATCGAGGCGGCGCGCGCTGGCGACGCGGGCAAGGGTTTCGCGGTGGTGGCGAGCGAGGTGAAGAACCTCGCCGGTCAGACCGCCAAAGCCACCGAGGAGATTGCCGGCCAAGTGGGCGACATCCAGTCCGTCACGGACGAGGCGGTTGCGGCGATCCGCAGCATCGGCGACATTATCCAGGAACTGAACGGCATCGCGGTAACCATTTCGGCGGCAGTCGAGCAGCAGGGGGCGGCAACGCAGGAGATCGCGCGCAACGTGCAGTTGGCGGCAACCGGCACGCACGAGGTCTCGTCGAATATCTCGGGCGTGCGGCAGGCAGTGATGGACACCGGTACTCTGGCCAGCGACGTGCAGCAGGCGGCCGGTGCGCTCAACGACAGCACCACGCGCCTGCGCCAGCAGGTGCGGGTCTTCCTGGACTCCGTCCAGGCTGCCTGAGTTTACCAGCAACGAGGGTAGCAAACTCCAGTTGGAGGATATGCGGGGCGAACAGCCAAAAACGCCCAGAAACACACCCGGACAGCGGCAGCAAATCAGCCTAAAGTTCTCCGGAACAGGTTTTGATACCAAATCCCGATGATGGGTTTCCATCATCGGGCCTCCGTTGCCGCGCGCACCAGCGCCGCCACATGGCGCGGTAGGCGCGCTCGATATGGCGGGCCTTGAGAGGACCGTTGCACAGCGGCGAGGCCATGACACGGGCGCGCAACTCCGCGCGCCAGCCAGCCAGACGTTGCGGATCAGCGGCCAGCCGCTCGGCGACGGCGATATACTCGTCCGCGTCGCGGGCAATGCATTCGGTCAGGCCCAGGGTCGTCAGCATCGAGGCCGACCAGCGGCTGACCATGGTATCGCCCGGCAGCGTCACCACCGGCACGCCCATCCACAGCGCCTCGTAGGTGGTGGTCGAACCGCAGAACGGGAACGGGTCCAGCGCGATATCGACCCGGTTGTACAGGTTAAGATGGGAAACCGTTGAGTCGAGCGAGGACAGCATCACAATGCGGCGGGTGTCAATGCCGTGTCGCGCGAAGCTCGCCAGAACGCTGTCGCGCACGACCGCATCCTCGTATCGGTTCGTATACTTCAAGACCAGACGGGAGTTCGGCATCCGGGCCAGCAGCTTCGCCCAAAGAACCAGCACCTCGGGGGAGAGTTTGGCCGGGTTGTTGAAGCAGCCGAAGCTCACCTCCCCCAACGCCAGGACCGGCGGCGGCCAGGGTTTGGGCGCCCGGAGGAGCGGGGCGGCGAGATAGAAGCTGGGCAGGCGGAGCACCCGTTCGGTGAAGCGCTCGGGGCCGTGGCGCGGGCACATCACCCGGTCTGCAAGCAGGTAGTCCATCACCTCCAGGCCGCTGGTGGCGATATCGTGGAGGCTGACCTGGATCGGCGCCGGCTTGTAGGCGGCCACACGGGGACGGTTGCCTTGGAAGCGGCCGGCCAGACAGACCAGGATGTCGATGCCATCGGCGCGGATGCGTTCGGCGACCGCCGCGTCGTCGAGATCGGCGACCGGCCGCCAGACGTCGGCCGCGGTCTGAAAACGTCGGGTGACGGAATCCGTCGATCCAAAGGTCGAATAGCAGAAGATTTCCACCGCCTTGCGATTATGGGCGGCCAGCAGCGGCAAGACATTGCGCCCGACCGCGTGAAAGCGAAAATCGTAAGACAGATAGCCGATGCGCAGACGCCTGTCGGGCTCGGGCGGGTTGGCGTGGGGCCGGATGTGGTGGTATAGCGGCCGGGCAAACCGTTCCTCGTAGCGCCGGTGCTCGGCGAAGTGGGTATCAAGATCGACCGGCACGTAGGTCAGGGCAAGAAGCCGGTTGATCTGGGCGGACTCAAGGTTCGGGTCCAGCGTCAGGGCGCGCTCGCAACTGGCGAGCGATTCCGCGATCCAGCCCCAGTTCATGTATAGGGCGCCGAGGCTGGCGTAACTCAAGGCATCCTGCGGTTTCAGTAGGATGGCTTGTTTGACATGGGCCTCCGATTCCTGTTGGCGCCCCTGCTTGTACAGCAGGGAAGCGAACGCGCTTCTCAAGGACGCCGCCTGCGGCCAACGCGCGATGGCGTGCCGGTAAACCCGCTCCGCATCCAGCGGGCGCTTCAAGTGCTCCAGCGTCGTGGCCAGGACGCCATACGTCTTGACATCATCCAGACCAAGGACAATGGCCCGCTCATAATGGGGAATGGCCTTATCACGCCGATTCAGCGCGACCAGGGTGCTGGCGAGGTTGAGATGGGCCTTGACGTAATGCGGGCGCAAGACGACCGCCCAGCCGTAGCTGGCCGCCGCCGCTTCCAGCCGGTCGAGGCTCTTGAGTGCCACACCGAGGTTGTAGTGGGCCTCCGCGACACCAGGCTCCACGACGATGGCCCGGACATAGCAGGCGATCGCATCCTCCGGTCGGCCCAAGGCACGCAATACGTTGCCCAGGTTGTAAAGGATCGCGGCCGCGACCGGCTGAAGACCGAGGGCGAGGCCGTAGCTGGCCGCCGCCTCCTCCAGCCGGCCCTGGCCTTTGAGGGCGAGGCCGAGTTGGCCATGGGCGACGGCATGGTCGGGCTGAGCGGCAAGAACCAGCCGATACAACCTTTCGGCTTCCGCCAGCCGCCCCGCCTCATGGTGACCAAGGGCGAGGTCGAAAATCCCC
>DASPMK010000150.1:0-2367 GCA_035627075.1 Azospirillaceae bacterium | reverse complement strand
GTCAAGAACCTCGCCAACCAGACCGCCCAGGCCACCGAGGACATCGCGGCCCAGGTGGCCGAGATCCAGAACGTGACCGGCACCGTGGTTTCGGCGGTGGGCGACATCGGCTCGACCATCGGTGAAATCGACGAGATTTCCTCCACCATCGCCGCGGCGATGGAGGAGCAGACCGCCGTCACCCGCGAGATCGCCCGCAACGTTCACGAAACCGCCGACGCCACCCGCGAGGTGACTCGGCGAATCGCCGAGGTCGCCGGGGATGCCGACACCACCGGCGACAGCGCCGGCACCGTCCGCAATCAGGCCGACGACGTCTACGACAGCATCCGCCATTTGCGCGAAGCGGTGGTGAAAGTAGTAAGAACCTCAACCTCAGACGTCAACCGCCGCCAACAACCGCGCTACCGCATCGAACGGAACTGCCGGGTGACGGCGGACGGCAAGACGCTCCCGGGGACGCTGTTGAATCTGTCCGAAGGCGGCGCCATGGTCGGCCGGGTGCCCGGCCTCTTCCAGGGAGCGCGCGGCCGGATCGACATCGACGGCTTCACCGTCGCCCTGGAGTTCGAGGTCCTGCGCCTGCGCAACGACAACGCGCACATGCGCTTCTTCCTCAATCCGGACAGCGCCGCCACCTTCCACGCCGAGCTGGGGCGGTTGACCCGGGGCTTGGAACCCGTCGACTACGCCGCCTGACCATCCGCCGTAATCCAAGGGCGCCGACGACCGGCACGCCGCGACCCGGTGCCCCCTTCTCGACGAGGAGCGGGTCGCCGGGTTGTTTTTTTGCCTGCGTCCATCCGCCATTGTGACGGGAGCGGTTTTTCGCATTATTAATCGAAGTCGAATAAGAGCATGCACCTCGGGTGGAACGCCGTGGCTCTCAAACTGTCCGTCAGCACGAAAATCGCCGCCGCCAATGCGATCTATATCCTGATGATGGCGACAAGCGCAGTGGTGGTCTACTTCTTGGCCAACCAGGAGAAATCCTACGTTGGTATGGCCGAGACGGCGGCGGAAACCGCATCGGTACGAACACCGGAGCTTCAGCTTCTCATCAAGGACAGCCAGATCGCCATTCTCGGCATGCAACAGGCCTTGACCGGAGCCGCCGCCGCTCCGACGCCGGTCCCGACGGGGGGGCTCGACCGGGCCGCCGCCGCCGCCAAGGACTTCGAAAAGCATACCGCCGCCGCCCAGCGGCTCGCCTCCGACATGAACCTCGCCGAGGTGTCGAAAAGCCTGACCGTGATAACGGGCTCTTTCGGCCCGCTCTACGCCCAGGGGCGCGAGATGGCGAAGGCCTATGCGGAGTCCGGCCCTGCGGCGGGCTTGCCTTTGCTGGCCGCCTTCGATCGCACCGCCGCGGGCCTGACGCAGTCGCTCGACCGGCTGGTCGAGGCCGCCCAGGACCACAATCGCGCCGCCGTAGGCGATCTCAACGCCCGGCTGATGGACACCCGCGTACTGATGGACTGGATGGTCACCGGCCTTCTCGGCATGGGCTCGGTCGGCCTCCTGCTGGCGTTCGGCGTTGCCGGCGGGCTGCACCAAAACATCGTCCGCCCCTTGCGCGCCATGATCGACGCCATGGACGCGCTGGCCGACGGACGGCTCGACACCGCCATTCCGGCCACGAACCGCCGCGACGAGATCGGCGAGATGGCGCAGTCCCTGAACATCTTCAAGAACAACGCCGCGGAAAACCAGCGGTTGGAGGCCGAGCAGCGGCAGTTCACCGACCGCCTGGAGGAGGTCAAGCGGCAGGCCCTGATGAACATGGCCGAGCAGGTGGAGCACGAAACCACCACCGCCGTGGACAACATCGCCGACATGACCACCCGCATGAGCGGCCGCGCCGACGACATGGCCGATTCGGCGCTGCGCATGAGCGCCAACTCCAACAGCGTGGCGGAAGCCGCCGAGCAGGCGCTCGCCAACGTCGAGGCGGTGGCGGGGGCGGCCGAGGAACTGTCGGTGTCGGCGCGTGAAATCGGCTCGCTGATGATACAGGCGGCGCAGGTGACCAAGAAGGCGGTGGCGGCCGGCGACCACACCCAGGTTACCATTCACTCGCTGTCCCATACGGTGTCGCGGATCAGCGAGGTGGCCCAGCTCATCAACCGTATCGCCAGCCAGACCAACCTGCTGGCGCTCAACGCCACCATCGAGGCCGCCCGCGCCGGCGAGGCGGGCAAGGGCTTCGCCGTGGTGGCCACCGAGGTCAAGAACCTCGCCAACCAGACCGCCCAGGCCACCGAGGACATCGCGGCCCAGGTGGCCGAGATCCAGAACGTGACCGGCACCGTGGTTTCGGCGGTGGGCGACATCGGCTCGACCATCGGTGAAATCGACGAGATTTCC
>DASPMK010000149.1:0-7506 GCA_035627075.1 Azospirillaceae bacterium | reverse complement strand
ACCTGGAGCGCTTCTCCGAACTGAAGGACTACCTGGAGCGCACCAAGGAGCTGTGCCGCCGCCAGGGTTACGTGACGACGCTGTTCGGCCGGCGCTGCTACATCCAGGGCATCGCCGACAAGAACCCGGCCCGCCGTGGCTTCGCCGAACGCCAGGCCATCAACGCCCCCCTCCAGGGCACGGCCGCCGACATCATCAAGCGCGCCATGTGCCGCATCCCCGGCGCCCTGGCCGCCGCCAACTCCCGCGCGCGCCTGCTGCTGCAAGTCCACGACGAACTGCTGTTCGAAGTCCCGGAAGACGAGGCCCCGGCGGCGGGTGCGTTGGTCAAGCAGGTGATGGAAGCGGCGGTAACCCTCACCGTCCCCCTGGTGGCCGAGGTGGGCATCGGGGATTCATGGGCGGCGGCGCACTGAGGGGGGCTTTGGAGCGCTGACGCGCTGACCAAGGGGGCACCGCCCCCTTGGCGATCCCCCGCCAAGGCCGGGGGCCTTGGGACTCATCCCCTATAGGAATATAGGCCTTAATGCTTTAAGGACGCTATATTTTTTGTCTACTTGTGTGCGTGAAAAATCCACTATGGCGTCGCGCTGCTTCTGTGTTGCATTTGTCCGATAGATTCCAAACCTGTATTTTGGAGAGCGGTATGCCTCTATATTTCTTTCAGCCCACAAAGCCCCAAGACGTGGATGCGCGGGTCAAGCCCGCGCATGACGGGGAAGGGAGGAGAGGCGGCGGGAGATAGGTGGTGAGTGATTGATGGTTTTGCTACCTTGGTTGCGTATTCGGAACCAAGCCCCGTAGGGGGGTGTCAGAAATTTCGTGTAGGGGCCATACCACTGCCAACGAAGGAGCCCTGGTATGGCACGACGCAAACAGCCCGTTATCCTCGACCACCTGCTTGACGCGTTGAAGAAGGCGCTGGCCGAGCGGGCGGCGACATGGCCGATTACTGGTCGTTTCTGGAAGGACCGCTCAGCGGAGCGGTCAAGTCGCCAAGCGAGGGGGATGAACGTTAAGGCTGCGGACCGGGACTAAATGCCCCATTAGGAAAATAAGTTTATACGGCGCCGTGTTTCTGCTATGGTGCGCGTTCCTCTTAGGTTCCCGGAGTCCCACCATGCCCGCCACCACCGCCTCGCAGCGCCGTTATGATCGGCCCGAAACGGCCCCGGTGCGCGGCGTGCCAGTTAACGCCGGTGATAACACGTTCACTCGGTTAACTCCGTCAACTCAGGACGGAAATCCCAACAAAATCAATGCCCCCACAGGCAACATCCCGGTCAACGTCCGTTGCCTTCCGGTTGCCTCGTGTCAACTCGCCGCCCCCGACCGGGTTCCAAGGGCCGTGCCCTTGGCGGGGGTGAAGGGGGCGGCGCCCCCTTCCCAACGGCGCGACCACCCAACCTCACGCCGCCCGCACGCCGCCGAGGAACCGTTCCACCTCCTCGCGCAGCAGCTTGGCCTCGTCGGTCAGGACGTCGGCGGTCTGGAACAGGGTGGCCGACATTTCGCCGGTGTTGGCGGCGGCTTGGCTCACCTCGGAGATGTTGCGCGTCACCTCGGTGGTGCCGGAGGTGGCTTCCTGGACCGAGCGGGTGATTTCCCGCGTGGCGGCGTTCTGTTCCTCCACCGCCGAAGCGATGGTGGTCAAAACCTCGTCCACGTTCTCGATGGTGCCGCCGACCTCCTTGATCGATCCCACCGCCGCGCGGGTCGCCGCCTGGATCGCCTCGATGTGGGAGGCGATCTCGCTGGTGGCGTTGGCGGTCTGGTTGGCGAGGCTTTTGACTTCCGAGGCGACGACGGCGAAGCCCTTGCCGGCCTCGCCGGCCCGCGCCGCCTCGATGGTGGCGTTCAGCGCCAGCAGGTTGGTCTGGCCGGCGATGTCGGTGATCAGGGTGACGATCTCGCCGATCTTCTGGGCGGCCTGCTCCAGGCCCGTCATGGTGGCGTCGGTGGTGCGGATGCCGATCACCGCCGTCTGGCTGATTCGGGTGGTTTCCTCCACCCGGCGGCTGATTTCCTGGATCGAGGCGCCCAGTTGCTCGGCGGCCGAGGCCACGGTCTGGACGTTGGCGGTGGCCTGCTCGGCGGCGGCGGCGACGGCGGCGCTTTGCTGGCCGGTCTGTTCGGCGTTGGCGTTCAGGTTCTCCGACATGGCGTGGACTTGCTGCACCGTGGCGCTGACGGTGGCCAGCGTGCGGCCGATGGCGGCGTCGAAATCGCGGGTCAGGTTTTCGCGGTGTTCGGCGCGGGCGCGCTCGCGAGCCTGCTCGGCGGCCTTTTCCGCCTCCAGCCGGGTGGTACGGCGCATGTTTTCCTGGAACACCTTGACGGCGCGGGCCATGGCGCCGACCTCGTCGCGGTTGTCCAGCGCCGGGATGGCGATATCGGTGTTTCCCTGGGCCAGGGTGGTCATGGTGCCGGTGATGTCGGCCAGCGGCCCGACGATGGACCGGGCGATTACGGCGGCCAGCAGCAGGCCCAGTGCCACCGCCGCGACGGCCAGGCTGGTATTGACGGTGGCGGAGTCGTCCATGTCCACCTCGGTGCGGACCATCAGGCTATGAAGCTGCTCGGTCTGGGTGCGGACCATGGCGGCGGCGAGATCGCCGAATTCAGCGCCGAGGTGGGCCATTTCGCCGTCGACGAGCTGGCGGGTTTCGATGGCGATCGGCGCCAACTGGGTGAAGTTCTTCTCATAGATCGCGACGGCGGCCACCGCCTCCTTTATCGCCTCGGCGCGCCCAGGGTCGGTGTTGGTGGCGGCCAGCAGGTCCATGGCCTCGTAAAAGGCGGTGATCTGCTTCTTGGCGGCGTCCACCAGGGTGGCGTCGCCGGTTTCCAGGAAGCGCGAGCTCGACAGGCGCGCCGACATCAGCGCCTCCATCGCGGCGCCGCTCTGCGCCGCCAGGGCCAGCTCGCCTTCCCGCACGGCGGCCTGCCGGGCTTCGGAAACGATGGTGGCCGCCTTGCGTCCCATCGTCGGCATCGGGCCGTTGACGATCTGGTCGCGCCATGTGCGCAGGTTGCCCACCCTGTCAAGCGCCGTGGTGTAATTGGTCAGCAGCCGGTTCAGGCGGTCGACGTTGGCGGCCTGATCGGGCATCTGCGGGCGGACGTGGTTCAGGTCGGCGTTCAATTTCCTGTGAAGCTCGCGCGACCGGGCCAGCGCGTTGGCGTCGCCGGTGGTGGCGAAAACATAGACATGGCGGCGCAGGGCCGTGACGTCGCGTTCGATGACGGTGATGTCGACCACGGTGTCGGCGACATCGGCATGGCGCAAGAACAGCCCGTTGATGGCCCCGACGGATCGTTCGCCCAGCACGGCGACCGCCACGACAAGGGTTACCACGGCGAGAAAGCCGCCGATTACGCGAAACTTGATGCTGAGATTCCGACCCAGGCCGACCATGCCCCCCTCCTCCTTTTTTGCCGCCATAGTTTAGTATCTAAACTGTATTTAGACCAAACCTGAGTGTCAAGCCCGAAGGAGTCTTCAAGACGTTGAAGCGCTTACAACGCGCGGGAAAGCTGCTATATAGGGAATGGACGCGTCCGTAGCTCAGCAGGATAGAGCACAGGATTCCTAATCCTGGGGTCGTGGGTTCGAATCCCGCCGGGCGCACCAAACTCTCTCCCAAAAATGTTCCAGCCTCTCCCGTCCGGTCGGCATATGGAAAGTTGGTCGTCGCCGAACCACCTTTTCGAGAGGTTGAGACACGAGGAGAGGACGCCAGCCTTGAAATACGATGAGAGGTTTTACCGATCGCCGCAGGGCAAGCCCTCGCTCCAGATGCTGCGCGCGCAGCTTGAGCGGGTCCGCCTTGATTACGAGCGTTTTTCTGGCAAGGACACCACCTCGTCCCTGAGGCTGGCGCTCAAGCAGAAGATCGCGGAACTGGAAGCCGAGATTCACGGCATCGAGAAAGCCCGTGCGGCCGCTGCCCATCCGCCGGCGGAGCCCGAGCCCGAGCCGTCGGAAGGCGATCTGCCGGTCAGCCCGCGCCGTGCCCAGCCGTCGGCGACGGCGGCATCGCGCCGCTTCCCGCCGCGCTTCCGCGCCACAACGGCCGGTTCCTGACGGACTTCGGTTCGGCCCCGCCCGTCACCGGATCAGGTGGGGCACGAATCGGCTGGTGTTGACGGTGATCGGGCCGTCGTCCTCGCGCATGCCGATGCCGCAGGCCCGTCCCGCCATCACCCAGGACCCGACCATGGCGTGGTTGGCGGTTCCGTCGTCGCCGGTGAAGACCGGCAGCGGGGCGAGATTCTGGAGGACATAGCCCTCCACGCCATACGGACCGTCCGTCTTCACGCGGCCGGCGGGATCGATGATTTCGACGTTGGCGCCTTCGCGGGAATAGAGCGGCTTTCTCACATGGCAGGGGGCCAGGGCCGTCGTCCCGGGATCGCCGTCGAAGAAGGCGGGCAGCAGGTTGGGATGGCCGGGGAACAGCCGCCAAAGCCACGGCAGCAGCCCCTTGTTCGACAGCACCAGCTTCCACGCCGGCTCGATCAGCCGTGGCGCGCGCGGCCCCTTCAGATGCGCGCCGTAGGTTTCGGTGATCAGGAACTCCCAGGGATAAAGCTTGAACAGCGACTCGATCACCCGGTCCTGAAGGTCGGTCAGGCGGCCGGCGGCGTCCACGCCGATGTCCTCGATGGCGATGATTTCGGCCGCCAGCCCTGCCTGGTGCGCGCAATCGCGCAGATACAGGACGGTGCCCATGTCCTCGTCGCTGTCGCGGCTGGATGCCAGGTGCAGGATAAGGCCATCGTCATCGGACAGGCCGGCGATGCCGTCGATCAGGGCTTGCTGGAGACGATTGAATTGCCCGGCGCCTCGGGGAATGAGCCCGCGCTCCTTCGCCTCCTCCAGCCACAGCCACTGGAAGAAGGCGGATTCGTAGAGCCCCGTCGGGCCATCGCCGTTCAGCGCCAGCATCTTCGCCGGTCCGTGGCCGTCGTAGGACAGGTCGAAGCGGGCGTAGAGATCGCGGTCGCGCCGCAGCCAACTGGCGCGCACCTCGCCCCACCACGCCTTGGGGATGGCCATGGAGGCCAGCACCTCGGCATCGCGCGCCGCCCGATCGACCACGGCCAGGCACATCCGCCACAGCTCGGCCGTCGGCGCCTCAAGGTCGCGCTCGATCTGGTCCAGGGTAAAGGCGTAGGCCGCATCCTCGACCCAGTACGGCTTATCGTACTGGGTGTGGAAGGTGAAGCCGAGACCTTCGGCGGTTTCCCGCCAGTCGTCGCGGGGGGGGATGGAAAGGCGTTCCATGGGGGTCAGTACGTCACGGCCCTGGCGATGGACATGGTGCCCAAGGACTTTTCTCCCTTCTGGGGGTTGGCGGCGGCGGAGAGTATAGGCGCGGCCCCGGCCCCGGCCAAGGCCGGGCTGGCGTGGACGGACGGAAGCGGGCAGACTGCGCGCCATGATATCCGATACCCCACTCTCCTCTCTCGACGTGCCTGTCGCCATTGTCGGCGGCGGGCCAGCCGGCCTGATGGCCGCCACCGTGCTGGCCGACGCCGGCATCGCCGCGACCGTGTTCGACGCCATGCCGACGGTGGGGCGCAAGCTGCTGCTGGCCGGGCGGGGCGGGCTGAATCTTACCCATTCCGAGCCGCTGGACCGCTTTCTCGGCCGCTACGGCGAGCACCAGGACACCTTCGCCCGCCTGATCGGCCGCTTCACTCCCGACGATCTGCGGGCGTTCGCCGCCGGCTTTGGGGTGGAAACCTTCGTCGGCTCGTCCGGCCGGGTGTTTCCGGTGGGCCTCAAGGCCTCGACTCTGTTGCGCGCGTGGCTGCGGCGTTTGGGCGGGCAGGGGGTGTCCTTGCGAACCCGCCACCGCTGGCAGGGGGTCGACGGCGATGGCCGCCTGCTCTTCACCACGCCGGACGGGCCTCTGGCCGTGCGGACGCGGGCGGCGGTGCTGGCGCTGGGGGGGGCAAGCTGGCCGCGCACGGGGTCCGACGGCGGTTGGGTGCCGGTGCTGGAGGGGATGGGGGTGGACGTGGCGCCGCTCAGGCCGTCCAACGTCGGGTTCGAGGTGCCGTGGTCGGATCACTTCCGCGAGAAGAACGAAGGCCAGCCGGTCAAGAGCATCGGCCTCTCCTTCGCCGGCCGCATGGTGCGCGGCGAGGTGGTGGTGACCCGGGACGGCATCGAGGGCGGGGCGGTCTACGCCTTGTCAGGTCCCCTTCGCGACGCCATCGAGCGGGAAGGCTGGGCGCAGCTCGACATCGACCTCAAGCCGGACCTGTCGGACCAGGCGCTGCTGGAGCGGCTCCGCCAGCGCCCGCGCGCGGCGGAGAGCCTGTCTACCTACCTGCGCAAGGTGGTGAACCTGTCGGGCACATCGCTGGCGCTGCTGCATGAGTTCGCGGCCAAGGACGAGTTGAAGACGGCGGTCGGGCTGGCGCGCAACCTCAAGGCCCTGCCGATGATGCTGACCGGCATCCGTCCGATCGACCGGGCGATTTCGTCAGCCGGCGGCGTCCGCTTCGACGCGGTGGGCGATACCTTGATGCTGAAGGCCCGGCCGGGCGTGTTCGTGGCCGGCGAGATGCTGGACTGGGAAGCGCCGACCGGCGGCTACCTGCTCCAGGGCTGCTTCGCCCTGGGCCGCGCGGCGGGTGAGGCGGCGAAAGGGTGGCTGGAGGAGAGCGCCGCCTGAACCTTCTCCACCGCCCCCTTGGAAACCTCGGCGTTGCCCGCTATGGTGCCCCCTTCTCGGCGGGCGGGACGAAAAGAGGGCACGCCGAACGGAGCGGAACATTTTCGAGCCATGACCCAGTTGAACACCTTTCGGGCCGGTCCCGACGAGCGCGGCCATTTCGGCATCTACGGTGGACGATTCGTCGCCGAGACGTTGATGCCGCTCATCCTGGAAGTCGAGAAGGCCTATGAGGAAACCAAGGCTGATCCGGGGTTCAAGGCCAAGCTCGACTACTATCTCGCCCAGTACGTCGGTCGGCCGAGCCCGCTGTATTTCGCCGAGCGGCTGACCGAGAAGTTCGGCGGCGCCAAGATCTACCTGAAGCGCGAAGACCTGAACCACACCGGCGCGCACAAGGTGAACAACTGCATGGGCCAGATTCTGCTGGCCCGGCGCATGGGCAAGACCCGCATCATCGCCGAAACCGGCGCCGGCCAGCACGGCGTGGCCACCGCCACTGTCTGCGCGCTGTTCGGCTTGCCCTGCACCATCTACATGGGTGAGGTCGACATCGCCCGCCAGCAGCCCAATGTCTTCCGCATGCGCCTGTTGGGCGCCGAGGTGAAGCCGGTGGTTTCGGGCTCGCGCACGCTGAAGGACGCCATGAACGAGGCGTTGCGCGATTGGGTGACCAACGTTGGCGATACCTTCTACTGCATCGGCACCACCGCCGGCCCGCATCCCTATCCCGCCATGGTCCGCGACTTCCAATCGGTGATCGGCGAGGAAGTGCGCACGCAGATCATGGAGGCGGAGGGCCGCCTGCCCGATA
>DASPMK010000148.1:0-16668 GCA_035627075.1 Azospirillaceae bacterium | reverse complement strand
GGCGGCCGCGTGTGGCGACGCGAACATGGCGTCGACATCGTCCTGGGTGACACCCAAACCTTCCATCTGCGGCCCGTTCAGCAGGTGGGCATCAGGATCGCCCGGCCTTTTGAGAACTTCGTGCGACGGCGGCGGCTCTATGGAAATGCCTTCTTCGCCCCAGATGTTGATGACCGCCAGGATGCGCTGCTCGATGTAGCGCAACGCGTTGACGACCTTGCTGGTGCGTTGGCCCGTCAGGTCTTGGAACGAGCAGGCCGTGAAGATCGAGGTGACCTCGTTCTCGATCTCGCCGCACAGCGTGGGATCGGCCCCCGACTGGCGGAAACGACCAGCCAGATCCATCAGCCGCTCGGCCGAGTTCAGGATTTCGAAGGAGGCCCGCTCGGTGGAGATCACGATCGCATCGAGTTCGTTGGTGGCCGACACGATGCGATTATTGTCGTCATCGGGCGGCCGCAACGCGGCGACCTCGCGGCGCGCCTGTTCGATCGACGCCGCCATCTCCATCAGTTCGCGTCGAAGGACGGCCACGTGTTCCGCGGACTGGACGGCCTCCCCCTGCCGTCTCCATGCCTCGCGGATCTCGTCGACCATCGTGCGGATTTCGCCAGCGGCCGCACCCATCGAGCGGCGATGATATCGCCGCAGGAAGGCCCGACCCTTCGCGGTCCGCGCGATCGTGTCCTCGATATGGTCGAACTCCTCGTCTGAGAGTTCGACGGGCCTTTCATCCACGATGTTCAGCCCCCGAGCACCGACTGGATCTTCTGCTTCAGGGTATCGGCGTTGAACGGCTTGACGATGTAGTTGTTGACGCCGGCCTGCTTGGCGGCGACGACGTTCTCGGTCTTGCTTTCGGCGGTGACCATGATGAACGGCGTGGCGGCGAGCTTGGCGTCCGCACGGATTTCCTTGAGGAGTTGCAGGCCGGTCATCGGCTCCATATTCCAGTCGGAGATGATCAAGCCGAACTTGCTTTCACGCAGCTTCTGCAAGGCGCTCACGCCATCGCCTGCTTCCTCGACATCGGTGAAACCGATCTGGGACAGGAGATTGCGCACGATACGCCGCATGGTGGCGTAGTCATCGACAACAAGAATCTTCATCACGTTCTCCGCTTCTTGCGTTGGTACGCCTACCTTAATGGCTCAATCCGGCCCAGCCCCGTTACGCGGCCGCTGTCGTAGCGGCCCGTCCGTCGGCGCAAGCCCGGATTGCTCTTATTCCGTACCCCGCTGGCTATCAGTGATGCATTAACTTTGCATAAAAGTCACCAGTGAGGTGGACCTTAGACGATCCAGGTAAATTTTGGGTTCACATTACCCCATCGAAAGGGCGGCGATCCCTCAAACCGCTACCCCTCTACATCGGGATCGCTTTAGCCTCAAGGGGTAATGGGGGGATACGCGGTTTGCCGCATGGCGAATCGATGACACTGTGGCGAGGCGGGCTCAGGACACCAGGGGGAGTGTCGCCGCCGCCAGCCACGCCCGCGTCGTTGGGTCCAGGAGCGGCGACAGGGTATCCCGCACCCGGGCATGGTAGGCATCCAGCCACGCCCGTTCCTCGGCCGACAGGAGGCCGGCTTCGATCAGCCGGCGGTCGATGGGGGCCAACGTCAGAGTGTCGAAGGCCAGCATCGGGCGCTCTGCGCCATCCATTTCGTCAGCACAACGAACCGCCACCAGATTTTCGATGCGGATGCCGTAGGCGCCGGTTTTGTAATAGCCCGGCTCGTTCGACAAGATCATCCCCGGTTGCAGGGCGGTGGTGTTGCCGACCTTGGAGATGCGCTGCGGCCCTTCATGCACCGACAGGAAACTGCCGACCCCATGACCTGTGCCGTGGTCATAGTCCAGCCCCGCCCGCCACAGCGGCAGCCGCGCCAGCGCGTCGAGTTGGCTGCCGGTGGTTCCCTTGGGGAAGCGCGCCGTGGCGACCGCGATGTGGCCTTTCAATACGCGAGTGAAACGATCGCGCATTTCCGCCGTTGGCCCGCCGACCGCCACGGTGCGGGTGATGTCGGTGGTGCCGTCCAGATACTGGGCGCCGGAGTCGATGAGGAACAGGCCGCCGGACTCCAGCCGCCGGTCGGTTTCGGGAGTGACGCGGTAGTGGACGATGGCGCCGTTCGGGCCGGCACCGGCGATGGTTTCGAAGGAGAGCCCCCGGAAGCGCTCACCCTCGGCGCGCAACGCCAGCAGCCGCTCCGTCGCTGCGATCTCGGTGACAGCGCCGGCGGGGGCGGTGGCGTCGAGCCAGGCGAGAAAGCGGGCCATGGCCAACCCGTCCCGTACGTGAGCGCGACGCATCCCTTCCAGTTCCACCGCGTTCTTGCACGCCTTGGGCAAGGCGCACGGGTCCGGGCCGCGTTCGACATGCGCGCCGCCGCGCATCAGCCGGTCGAAGACCCAGGCGCTGGCCGTCGCCGGATCGGCCCGCACCGGGCGCGGGCGCGCGCCCAGGGACTCCAGCGCCGATCCCAGTTCGTCGGGATCGCGGACACGTACGGCATTGCCCAAGTGGGTGTCCATGCCCGGTACCAGCTTGCGGCGGTCGATGAACAAATCCACCGTCGCCTCGTCGGTGACGATGGCGAACGACAGCGGCAGAGGCGTACAGGCCACGTCGCCGCCCCGTATGTTGAGGAGCCAGGCGATGGAATCGGGTTGGGTCAGCACCGCCGCGCCCAAGCCGGCGCGGGTCAGCGCCACCGCCACCTCAGCCCGCTTGTCGGCGGCCGGGCGGCCGGCGAAGCGTTCGTCATGCGGTACCACCGGGGCCAGCGGCGCCGGTGGCCGGTCACTCCACACCGCGTCCACCGGGTTGTCGGGGCAGGGCACCAAGTCGATCGCGGCACGGGTGAGCCCTCCTTGCGCCCGCTCCAGCCAGCCAATGGTATGGAGGCGCGGGTCGAAGCCTACCCGGCCACCGTCGGGCAGCGCCTCCACCAGCCATTCGGCGTGGGGATCGTCGATCAGGTGGCGGAATTCGAAGAGGTCGGCCGGCGTTTCCGTCTGGGCTTGGAGGGTGTAGCGGCCATCGATGAACAGGGCGCCACGGGATTTCAGGACAATGGCGACGCCGGCCGAGCCGGTGAACCCGGAAGCCCAGATCAATCGTTGCGCGTTGAGTGGCACGTACTCGCCCTGGTGTTCGTCGGCCCGCGGGATGATGAAGCCGTCCAGGTTTCGGCGGGCCAGCTCGGCCCGCAAGGCGGCGACATGGGCATGGACGTCGGGGCGGGTGGCCGCCCGGTGGCGGGCCGTGTCCAGCAGTAACTGGAGATGATGGCGAAGCTCGCCGGAGACGGTCGGTGCGACGAGCGCCAGCCACGCGTCCGGATCGACATCGGGCGGGGCCGCGGCGACGCCGGCCACCAGGGCACGGATTTCGCTGGCCGAACGATGAATGCCGGCGGCGGCGAGAAGGTCGGCCAGACGCGGATCGGACATGGCGGCAAATCCCCGAAAGCTCGAATCGGAAGCTGGTGTCGAAACGCCGGTGCGCCAAGGGATGGGGGCAGGCCCCCGGCTTCCGATCACCCCAAGGGGCGGGGTCAGGCCCCCGGCCCTCGCATTACCAGCGTCGACCATTCGCCGATCACCCGGCGGGCCGTCAGGTGCAGCCCTTGGGTGCGGTGGGCTTGGATCACCAGACGCTCGTGACGGGTTAGAAGGCCCGACAGCACGGCGTAGCCGCCGGGCGCCAGATGGCGGGCGAGGTCCGGCGCCATGCGGGCGAGCGGACGCGCCAGGATGTTGGACAGGATCAGCGGATAGGGGCCGAACCGGCGTACCAGCGGCGTGTGGTAACCGTCGCCGCCGTCTACCGTCACCCACGAGGCGAGGCCGTTGCGGACGGTGTTGATGCGCGCCACCCGCACCGATTCCGGGTCGATATCCACGGCCGCCACCGGCACCTTCCACGCCCGCGCCGCCGCCAGCGCCAGAATGCCCGAGCCGCAGCCCATGTCGAGCACATGGCTGGGGCGAAAGCGGCGGGCGAGATCGTCCAGCGCCAGGAGACAGCCGTTGGTGGTGGCGTGCTCGCCCGTGCCGAAGGCGGTGCCGGCATCCACCAGCAGGCCATGGGCGCCCGCCGGCACCTTGCCCTCGATATGCGAGCCGTGAACATAGAACCGCCCGGCGCGGATCGGCGGGAAGCCCCGGTAGCTGTGCGACAGCCAATCGACGTCGGGCAACGCCTCGATGGTCAGGCCGGGCTCGTCCAGGCCCAGCGCCTCGGCCAGCACGCTCACCCGCGCCACCAGTTGGGCGCGGTTGGGCTCGCCGTAGCTCGTTCCCTCCACCAGCCACGTCCCGCCTTCCTCGATCTCGAAGGTGGCGACGGTGTCCACATGGTCGGCGATGGCGTCGGCAAAAACGGGGGCCTGAGCCTCGGGCACGGTCAGCGCGACGCGCCAGAGTTGGGAATCGGACATGGGGTTCGAACCGGACATTTGTTCAGCGGAAAGGCGCGATCCTAACGCAAAACGTCAGTTCACGCTCGGCTGATAATGTTGGGGCAGGGCATCGGCGGCGTAATCGATGCCCTGGGCGCGCAACAGCGCCTGACGCTGGCGGATCGCCCGGTCGGCCAGCGCCTTTTCCACCATCGAGCCGCCGAGGGTGCGGCCGCCATCGTCCTTCAGCCGCTTGGCCAGTTCCTTGAGCAGGTTGCCGTCCGCCGTGGGGTCGCGCTTGTCCAGCGGTTGGTCCTGCGATACCGCCTGACGCAGCCGCTCGATCAGGATTACCCGGCAGAAGGGGGCCTTGCCCGCCTGCATCAATTCGCCGATGCGCACCAGCATCGGGCTGAGTTGCACATAGGGGCCGGGCTTGCGGTAGTGCAGCAGGTCGGCCAGCGCGCACAGGCTGTCGCCCAGCGTCTGGTGCGGTCCAAGCATCTCCTTGACCAGTTCGGCCGAAGTCAGCGCGTCCGCGACCACCCCTTCCAGCAGCGCCAGCGCCGCGGCGTCCTGGTCGTCCCGCATCAAGTCGAGGACCACGTCCACCCGCCCGGCCACCGAATTGCTGCCCTGGAGATGGTCGGTCAGCAACGATAAAAAGGCGTAGTCGTGGCGGTCGGGGCCGACGGCGGTCAGCAGGCACTGGCTGGTGGCCGCCAGATCGGCGGGATTGAACTTCAGCTTCTTCTTTTCCGGCACGAAGTCACGGGCGCGGGCGATACCCTGATTGACCAGGGTTTCCAGCGCCATCACCCGTTCCTTGGCCTTACCCCCCTCGGCCTGGGTGCGCCCCACCTGCTGGATGGCGGTGTTGATCAGCGGCCCCGCCTCCGACAGCTTGCGCATATAGGGATAGCCGTGCAGAAGCTCGGTGGCGGTGATCTTGAACCGCTCCAGAAACGAGCGGAACAGCCGCGCCACGGCGATGCGCGTCTCGAAGGTGTAGAGATCGTCCACCGTGGCACAGACGCCGGTCGACACCTGGACCTTGGAGACGTGCAGCGGCCGATCCTTGGCGTCGGGCTTTTTTTGCTGGAAGATCGAGGTTTCGGTGGTGAAGCCGGCGAACAGCGACCGCTGACGGACCACCTTCACCTCGTCGTATTCGTTGGGCAGGGACAGGAGCGCGCGGGCGTGGTCAACGGCCTGCTTTTCGTTGTCATGCACGGAATCAATGATCCAGCGGCCCTTCTTGCCGCCGTACACTTCGAAGGTGGCCTGTCTTCTGCTCATGCCCCTCGATCCTGCGGAAGATTCGTGTCTGCGCAAACTCCAAGATCACAGGATACGGCAAACTTACAAAGATTTGTTAAAGTTTGTGACCCTGCGAAGAGGATCGGTTATTCGGCGGCTTGGGCTACGTCGATCTCCGCCACCCCTTCGTCATCAAGGCATTTTTCTTCGATCTGGATGGTCGAGAAGTAAATGTTGAACCGGTCCCGGAGGAGATCGTGGACCGCGCGCTGAACCCGCTCCCCCTCTTGCCAGTTTCGCACGCGGACATGCGCGGAGAAGACGTTGCGGCCCGAGGTGAGGACCCAGGCATGGACGTGATGCGCGCCGGTGACGCCATCAACCGCCTTGATGGCGTCGATGGCCGCGCCCAGATCCAGGTCCTCGGGCGCCGCCTGGAGCAGGATGTGCAGCGCTTCCCGAATGATGCCCCAGGATGCCCAGAACAGCACCAGCCCGAACAGCATCCCCAGGATCGGGTCGATGGCCACGAAGCCGGTGACATGGATCACCACGGCCGAGATGATGACGATCAGGCTGCCGACGAAGGTCTGGATGATGTGCCACACGGCACCCCGGACATTCAGGCTGCCCCGGTGATGGCGGCGCAGCAACCACAGCGAGATGCTCTCGGTAATCAACCCGCCGGCGGCGGCCAGCAGCATGGGGGCGGGCGGCAACGCGACGGGGTGACGCAGGCGCATGACGCCCATCCACAGCACGAAGACCGCCATGCCCACCAGGAAAAAGCCGTTGAACAGCGCGCCGAGGATTTCGGCGCGGATGAGGCCGAAGGTGCGGGCCAGCGACACCGATCGTTGCGCCAACCGGCCGGCGACCACGGCGATCACCACGCCGCCCACCGCCGAAAAGGTGTGGAAGGCATCCGACATCACCGCCACCGAGCCGGTCCACAGACCAATGGCCAGTTCGACGAGGAAATAAAGGCCGGTCAGCCAGCCCGAAATGATAAGGGCGCGGTGGGCATCGCCGCCCATCGCGGCGGCGTGGCCGGGCATTCCGTGGTGTATGGACATGGCATCACCTGCGGCTGAGAATCAATACGATCGGGTAACAGTCCGCAGATGAAAAAGCGCCGTGCCTCTCTTATCCCGTCTGCTCGGCGGGAACGACGAAGCTGTCCATCACCTTTTTGGCGCCGGCCTCGTCGAAATCGATCTCCAGCTTGTCGCGTTCCACATCCGTCACCGTGCCGTAACCAAACTTTTGATGGAACACCCGTTGCCCGATCGCGTAGGGCGAGGACGGTCGCGCGCGCGGCGCCACTTCGAAGCCCGAGCCGTCGATGGTCACCGGGCGGCGCGAGGCCGGCGGCGGGCGGAAGGCGGGCAGGCGGAACGGCGTGGAGAACTCGCGGAAATCGCCTGAGCGGCCGTAATCGGCGGCCATGCCGACCGAGGCGTCGGCCTCGATGTGGTCGTCGGGCAATTCATCCAGGAAACGCGAGGGGATGCAGGACGACCAACTGCCGTGCAGCCGCCGGTTGGCGGCGTGGCTGATGTGGGCGCGCTTGCGGGCGCGGGTGATGCCGACGTAGGCCAACCGCCGCTCCTCCTCCAGCCCGGCGATGCCGGTGTCGTCGATGGCGCGCTGGTTGGGGAACAACCCTTCCTCCCAGCCCGGCAGAAAGACGTAGTCGAATTCCAGGCCCTTGGCGGCGTGCAGCGTCATCAGCGTCGCCTGCTCGGCTCCGGCCTCCTCGACGTTCTCCATCACCAGACTGACGTGTTCGAGAAACCCTTCCAGGGTTTCGAACTCGGCCATGGCGGTAATCAGTTCCTTGAGGTTTTCCAGGCGCCCCGGCGCCTCCGGCGACTTGTCGGCCTGCCACATGGCGGTGTAGCCGGACTCGTCCAGCACCATGCGGGCGAGGTCGGTGTGGGCCGTACGGTCGGTCAGTGCCCGCCAGCGGTGGAAGTCCTGGAGAAGATCGCGAATCGTCTTGCGGACCTTGGGCTTCAACTCGTCGGTTTCGGTCAGCCGCCACGCCGCCTCGGTCAGGCTGATGCCTTGGGCGCGGCCGACCTGGAACAATTGCTGCATGGTCGAGGGGCCGATGCCGCGCTTGGGCGTGTTGACGATGCGCTCGAACGCCAGATCGTCGTCGGGCTGGTGGATCACGCGCAGGTAGGCCAGCGCATCGCGGATTTCCTGGCGCTCGTAGAAGCGGGTGCCGCCGACCACGCGGTAGGGCAGGCCCAGCGTCATGAACCGCTCTTCGAACTCGCGTGTCTGAAAGCCGGCGCGCACCAGCACCGCCACTTGGTTCAGGGGCGCGCCGGCCCGTTGGGCGGCCTCGATCTCTTCGCCGACCCAGCGGGCTTCCTCCTGGCTGTCCCAGACGCCTTGGACGCGCACCTTGTCGCCGCCGCCGGCGTCGGTCCACAGGGTCTTGCCCAGGCGGCCCTTGTTGTGGGCGATAAGGCCCGAGGCGGCAGCCAGGATGTGCTGGGTCGAGCGGTAGTTTTGCTCCAGCCGGATCACCTGGGCGCCGGGGAAGTCGTGCTCGAAGCGCAGGATGTTGCCGACCTCCGCACCACGCCAGCCGTAGATGGACTGATCGTCATCGCCGACGCAGCAGATGTTCTTGTGCCCCTGGGCCAGCAGGCGCAGCCACAGGTATTGGGCGACGTTGGTATCCTGGTACTCGTCGACGAGAAGATAGCGGAAGCGCCGGTGGTAGTCGGCCAGGATGTCGGGCTGGCTCTGGAACAGGGCCAGATTGTGCAGCAGCAGGTCACCGAAGTCGCAGGCGTTCAGGGTGCGCAGGCGGTCCTGGTACTGCCGGTAAAGAGCCACCAGCCGCCCGCCGGCCACGTCGCCGCCGTCCGCCGCCGACAGCTTGTCGGGAGTGAGGCCGCGATCCTTCCAGCGCTCGAAGGCGTTGAGGATCAAGCGTGCCGGCCACTTCTTCGAATCGATGTTCTCCACCTCCAGGACCTGCTTGACGAGGCGGATCTGGTCGTCGGTGTCGAGGATGGTGAAGTTGGATTTAAGCCCCGCCAGTTCGGCGTGGCGGCGCAGGATGCGGGCGGCCAGCGCGTGGAAGGTGCCCATCCACCAGCCCTCGGGCTCCACCCCCACCAGCCGGCCGACGCGCCCGCGCATCTCGCGGGCAGCCTTGTTGGTGAAGGTCACCGCCAGGATCTGCATCGGCACGGCGCGGCGCGTCATCAGCAGGTGCGCCAGTCGCGTCGTCAGCACCCGCGTCTTGCCGGTGCCGGCGCCCGCCAGAACCAGGACCGGGCCGTCCAGCGCCTCCACGGCCTGACGCTGGACCGGGTTGAGCCCGTCGAGATAGGAGAACCGTACCGGCGCCACCGGCGGCCGATTCTGCGGTTCGTCGTCGAAGAGGGACAGGGGATCGGACATGACGGGAACATATATAGCACAAGCCCGCCGCTTCGAACCCCTGATCTGGCGGCGAACAAAGAAAAGCCGGGAATGGCAGCCGCGTTCCCCCTTGGGGGGTGTTCGGAAGGGGAAGCCTTCAGGCGTCCCGATGCCGGTTGGAAAGACGACGCCCCCTCTTGCGGGTACAGGGTGCTACACTGGCGGTGAAGCTGCCTGCCGATACCGGATTGCCGCCATGCCCATGTCCCGTTCATCGTTGAAGGTGCTCACCCATGTCCTCTATGGCCTGTACGCCGCCAGCGTGCTGGTGGCTGGCGGGACGGTGCTGGTCGGGGTGGTGATCGCCTACGTCAAGCGCGCCGATGCCGACGGGACGGAATATGCCGGCCATTTCACATGGCTGATCCGCACCTTCTGGATTTCCCTTCTGGCCGGCGCGGTTTCGATCGCAACATGGTTCATCGGCTTGGGGTGGCTGGTATCTCTGGCGGCCGCCGGTTGGTTCATCTGGCGCGTGGCGAAAGGCTGGCTGCGGCTTCTGGAGGAGCGTGCGCTGGCCGACCCGACCGCACTGGTCTGAACCCTCAAACGCCGGGCGCGGCCATCCGGCCGCTTGGCTTCGCGCCCACGGGGGGTGCGGTCGCGGCCTTATACCAAGTTGGGAAGGGAGAACTTTCTGAACTTGGTATGACACGGGAAACGGTAACGGCCGCCCCGCATGGGCGGCCGTCTCTAATCTTCGCGCATCGGAGCGGGATCAGCGGTGGTGGTGCCCCCGCGTGGCGAAGAACTGCCCGAACTTCACGTCTTCGGTCAGGATGTGGGTGGCCAGCCAGTGCGAGGCGAACTCGTAGAGTTCCTCGCCGACCTGGATGTCCTTGCTGTCGTGGAACTTGGCGCGGAACTCCAGCACCCGCATCGTCAGCTTGTCGTGCAGGCCGCGGTGGAAATCGAAGGACGGATAGTGGGCCTGGAGCATGTACTGCTCCTCGTCCTCGAAGTGGGTACGGGCGTACGTCACAAGTTCGTTGATGATATCATGGACCACGGTGGTGTCGTTGCGGTTGTCGGCGATCGCCAGCTTGTTGACGATGGCGACGAGAACCCGGTGATCTTCATCGATGTCGTCGATGTTGACGGCCATATTCTCTTTCCAGACGATCGGTTCCATGGCTTCACCCCCTTGGCCTGTTTTGCAGTAAATAAAATGCCAAAATTTTGAGCGTTATGATCAATAAGTAATCAATGCCCAAAGTTTGACAGTCTGAAGAAGGCCGATGTGCTACGAAAGTAGCATGGTTTCAGCGGCATTCTTGTAAATGGATTTATGAATGTCTGCGGTTGGTTTGGTCAATCGTGTGCTCTGACTTGCGACAATTGGTCCATGACGTGAGCAGCCGCCGACAGGCCAGAGCCATAGGGCTCCAGCCTGTCGGGTTGGGAAGCGGCGGAGGAGGAGGGAGTGGACTCAGTCGGCGATAAGCTCGGCCCACTCCTGTTCGGTGAGCACGACCACGCCAAGGTCGCGCGCCTTGGCGAGCTTGCTGCCGGCATCGGCGCCGGCCACGACGTAATCGGTCCTGGCGGAAACGGACCCGGCCACCTTGGCCCCCAAGGACTCGGCGCGGGCCTTGGCTTCGTTGCGGGTCATGGTTTCCAGGGTTCCGGTGAAGACGACCGTCTTGCCCGCCACCTTCGAAGCGCCGACTTTGGGTGGTTCCACATCCGTAACGGTTACCCGGCGGGCCAGTTCGGCAAGGACATCAAGGTTGTGGGGTTCGGCGAAGAAATCGACGACATCGCCGGCCACCGCCGGGCCGATACCCTCGATGCTCGTCAGATCGCGCCAAGCGTCTGACTCACGGTCGGCGGCGGCGATCATCGATTCCCGCCAGTGGGCGAGGCTACGGTAATTGCGCGCCAGGAGCTTGGCCGTGGCTTGGCCCACCTGCCGGATACCAAGCGCGAAGATGAAGCGGTCGAGCGGGATGGTGCGTCGGGCGTCGATGGCGGCGAACAGATTTTGCGCCGACTTGGAGCCCCAGCCTTCGCGGTTGCGCAAGGGAGTCAGGCTGACCCGGTCCTTCTCCGCCAAGTCGAAGATATCGGCGGGGCTGCGGACCAGACCGTCGTTCCAGAATTCCTCGATGATCTTCCAGCCCAACCCTTCGATGTCGAAGGCATCGCGCGAGACGAAGTGGCGCAGGCGTTCGCGCGCCTGGGCCGGGCAGATCAGGCCGCCGGTACAGCGGCGCACGACCTCCCCCTCCTCGCGCACGGCCAGGCTGCCGCACTCCGGGCAGTGGTCGGGAAAGACGTAGGGCTCGGATACGGCCGGGCGCTGTTCCGGCACGACAACGACCACCTGCGGGATGACGTCGCCAGCCCGCTGCACCACCACCAGATCACCAACCCGAACATCCTTGCGGGTTATTTCATCTTCGTTATGAAGCGTGGCGCGGGATACCACCACGCCGCCCACCGTCACCGGCTCCAATTCGGCCACCGGCGTCAGGGCTCCGGTGCGGCCGACCTGGATGGTAATGGCCTTGAGCCGGGTCTGCGCCTGTTCGGCCGGGAATTTGTGGGCGATGGCCCAGCGCGGGGCGCGGCTGACGAAGCCCAGCCTTTCCTGGAGCTTCAGGTCGTTGACCTTGTAGACCACGCCGTCGATGTCGAAATCCAGTCTGGCCCGTTCCTGCTGAATCCGGGCGTAGTAGCGCAGCAAGGCTTCGACTCCGCTGCACTTTTCCGCCGGTTTATTCAGGCGAAAACCCCAATCCTTCAGCCGTTGCCGGATTTCCCATTGGGTGGCGCCCAGCGACTCAGACGTTTCGCCCCAGGAATAACCAAAGAAGCACAAGGGTCGTTCGGCGGTGATCGAAGAGTCGAGTTGGCGCAGGGACCCAGCGGCGGCGTTGCGCGGGTTGGCGAAGAGTTGCTCGCCCTTCTCGGCGCGTCGGGTATTGAGCGCCAGGAACTCGGAGCGGGTCATGTAGACCTCGCCGCGTACCTCCAGCACGGCGGGGCAGGGGTCGGGGAGCTGCCTGGGGATGTCGGCGATGGTGCGGATGTTGGCCGTGACGTCTTCCCCTTCCGACCCGTCGCCGCGGGTGGCCGCCATCACCAACCGACCGTTTTTGTATCGCAACGAACAGGACAGGCCGTCGACCTTGGGCTCGGCGACGAACTCAACGGTGACATCGTCCGCCAGTCCCAGGAACCGGCGGACGCGGGCGGCGAACTCCGCCACATCCTCTGCCGCGAAGGCGTTGCCCAGCGACAGCATCGGCACGGCGTGGCGCACCTTGCGGAAACCGGCGGCGGGGGCGACACCCACCCGCTCCGAGGGACTGTCGGAGCGCTTCAACTCGGGGAACCGTGCCTCGATTGCCTCGTTGCGCTGACGCAGGGCATCATATTCCGCATCCGAAACGACCGGCTGGTCCTTCTGGTAATACGCCTCGTCATGGCGGCGGATTTCGGCGGCGAGGTTGGCAAGCTCGGTCATTGCCTGCTCGGACGTCAGGTCTTCGACAGGAGTGTCGCGCAAGGTCTTCGCGTATCCAAAAAGGTCAGCCATGGACGCACCGATTGCTGGGGCGGGTAAGGTTCAACTCAACCCCGTCGTTGAAGGCCAATGTGTTTGCCGAAATGCGCGTATCGTCAGGATAAGGCTGCTGGCCGGGGAGAGGCCCGGCCGACTAGGAAAAGAAGGGAGAAGCAGATGGCTGGCTCCCTCTTTTCTCCCCGACTTCGGTGACGGCTGTGGCGGATCGACATCCGCCTTGCCGTAATTCGAGGCCAGGAGGCGTGGGAGGAGCAAGCAGCCCCCCGACCACTTCATAACTATAGTGCAGCTGGTTGCCACAGGCAACGCGGCCCCTAGGCATGCAGGGCAATCGGGTGAAGGACCCTGATCCTACCCCTTCGTCATGCCCGTGCTTGACACGGGCATCCACGCCGAGCAACGGAGCCTGTGGCCGGGCGTGGATACGCGGGTCAAGCCCGTGCATGACGATTTGTACAGGATGACATTCCTTCACCCGATTGCCCTGCCTAGGCATGGCCGGTGATCAGGCTTTCGGCGGCCTTGCGCGCTTCGTCGGTGATCTTGGCGCCCGACAGCATGCGGGCGATTTCCTCGCGCCGCTCGTCGCCGCCCAACTCCACCACCTGGGTCGATACCGTTTCGCCCTTGACCGACTTCTGCACGCGCAGATGAGCCGCGCCGCGCGCCGCCACCTGCGGGCTGTGGGTCACCACCAGCACCTGGACATCGCGGCCCAGTCGTTCCAGCCGGTCCCCCACGGCCGCCGCCACGGCGCCGCCGATGCCGGTATCGACCTCGTCGAACACCAGGGTGGAGATGGTGGAGGTCTGGGCCAGTACCACCTTCAGCGCCAGCATGAAGCGCGCCAACTCGCCGCCCGAGGCGATCTTGTTGAGTGGCCCCGACGGGGCGCCGGGGTTGGTGGACACGGTGAAGGCCACCCGATCGATGCCGTGCGCGCCCCAGTCGCTCTCGTTGTCCGAGGGCTCGACCGTGGTGTGGAAGCGGGCGCGCTCCAGCTTCAGCGGCGGCAACTCCTTGGCCACCGCCGTATCCAGACGGCCGGCGGCGGCGGCACGGCCGGCGGAAAGCTGGCGGGCGGCCGCCATATACTCGGCGCGGATTTTCTCCGCCTCCTTGGCCAGCCGGGCCAGGGTGTCACCCTGATCCTCGATCAGCGAGAGCTTGCGGGCCATGTCGGCGCGCAGATCGGCCAGCGCGTCCACCGCAACGCCGTGCTTGCGGGCGGCGGCGCGCAAGGCGAACAGCCGGTCCTCCAGCTTCTCCAGCGCGTTGGGGTCCATGTCGATATCCGACGAGGCGGCCTGGAGCTGGGCCGTCGCCTCGGCGGCTTCGTCCATGGCACGGTCCAGCGCCGCGATCACCCCGTCGAGCGTACCGCCGGCCTTGTCGGCAATGCGGCTGAGGATGCGCTGCGCGGCCGAGAGGGAACGCTCCGCTCCGCGTTCGCCAGCCAATTCGGCGTAGGCGGCATTCATTGCTTCCACCACCTTGCCGCGGTGCATCAGCACGGCGCGCTTTTCGGAAAGCTCCTCCTCTTCACCGGGCCGGGGGTCGAGGGTGTCGAGTTCGGCCACGGCATGGCGCAGGTACTCTTCCTCGGCGCGCGCACGGGCGATTTCGGCGGCGGCCTGGACACGGGCGTCTTCCACCTGCCGCCACGCCCGATGCACGGCGGCCACCTGGGCGGCCAGGGCATCGAGCCCGGCGAAGGCGTCGAGCACGCCGCGATGGGTCTTGGGGTCAAGGAGGCCGTGGGTGTCGAACTGGCCGTGAACCTCGACCAGTTCCTCTCCCAACCGGCGCAGGAGCGTGACGGAAACCGGCTGATCGTTGACCCAGGCGCGGCTGCGGCCGTCGGCCGACACGGTGCGGCGGACCATCAGGGCGTCGCCATCGGCTTCCAGCCCCTGCTCGCGCAGGATGGCGAACGCCGGGTGATCGGGCGACAGGTCGAATTCGGCGGTGACCGAGGCCTGATCGGCGCCGTGGCGCACCAGGGCGGAATCACCGCGCGCCCCCAGTGCCAACCCGAGAGAATCGAGAAGGATCGACTTGCCGGCGCCGGTTTCTCCCGTCAGCACGCACAGGCCCCGACGGAAGCCGAGCGACAGTTTCTCGATCAGGACCACGTCCCGGATCGAGATGGACACGAGCATGGACTTCCTCAGAACAGGGAGTTCCAGGCTCGGCTGAGCATACTCTTGTCGGTCTCTGGCCGGACGCTGGCGTCCACCAGCAGCGCGTAGCTGTCGCGATACCATTCGCTGCCCGGAAAGTTGTGGCCTAGGACGGCGGCCGTCTTCTCCGCCTCTGCCGGAAGGCCGAGGGCGAGATACGTCTCGACCAAGCGATGCAGCGCCTCCGGCACATGGCTGGTGGTCTGATACTGGTCGACGACGGTGCGGAAGCGGTTGATGGCCGCGCTCAACTGCGACTGGCGCAGATAAAAGCGACCGATCTCCATCTCCTTACCCGCCAGATGGTCATTGGTCAGGTCGATCTTCAAGAGGGCGTCGCGGGCGTACTCCGTCGTCGGGAACCGCCGCGCCACGTCTTGAAGACTGTCCAGGGCATACCGTGTGTTGCGCTGGTCGCGGCGCACGTCCGTGATCTGCTCATAATAGCACAGCGCCTTCAGGTAATAGGCATAGGCGAGCTGGTCCGAGCCGGGATGGAGTTGGATGAAACGGTCGAGCGCCAGAATGGCGTCGTCGTACATTTCGTTTTCATAGTGGGCGTAGGCCGCCATCAGCTGGGCGCGCGTCGCCCACTGCGAATAGGGGTGCTGGCGTTCGACCTCGTCGAAAAGGTCGGCGGCCTTCTTGTAGTGGGCCTGATCCAGCTCGTTCGCGGCCTCGCCGTAGATCTGTTCGGCCGGACGCTCCACGTAGGGAGTTTCCTCGGTGGTGGAGCAGGCGGCCAGCGCCAAGGCAAGGAGCGAAGCGGCGGTAGCGAGGCGGAGCACACGGACGGTCATGACGGTTCCACACGTTTTCGTCGCCGCCTTATATAGCACGGCCAAGGCGCCGGGGCACAAGTCGGATGAACGGCCAAGCCCATGGCGGACGGAAGAGGGGAGGGGAGGGGGCGGAAACAGAAATCCCTCCCCCGGAAGCCGGAGGAGGGGAGGGGAACGCCACACAACGAAACGAAAGGAGAAAGGGGATCGTTGCCGCGAGAAAACTCAGAGCCTGCCCGGGAACAATCACCGCCCTGTCAGGAGGTTGCTTTATGTCGTCCTGCGCGGGTTTGCCTCGCGTCTCCACGCCGGGCCGCGCAGTGGGGCGGGGATGGCCGAATCAAATCCGGCCATGACGGCGGTATGAAAAAGGCATTGATATCATTGAGCATCTTCTCGGGCAGGCTCTCAGGCGTTGACCGCCAGCGCCGGGGCATGGGCCGGGGCGGTGCGCCACGCCACCGGCATCAGATCGACGTCCGACATCACCGTGTAGCACCAGGCGTCGCGGTCGGCGAACATCTGGCGCAAAAGCTGATTGTTCAGGTGGTGGCCGGAGCGGCACCCATGGAAGTGGCCGAGGATCGGGCCGCCAGCCAGATAGAGGTCGCCGATGGAGTCGAGAATCTTGTGGCGGACGAACTCGTCGTCGTAACGCAGGCCGCCGTCGTTGAGGATACGGTCGCCGGAAATGACGATGGCGTTGTCGAGCGAACCGCCGCGCGCCAGCCCCATCTTGCGCAGGTGGTCGACCTCGTGCAGGAAGCCGAAGGTGCGCGCCCGGCTCACTTCGTTTTTGAAGGCGGTGGATGCCAACTGGAGGAAGCCCTCCTGGCGGGCCACGGCGGCGCTGTCGAAGTCGATCTCGAACCCGAAGGTGCAGCCCGGCCCCGGCACCAGTTCGGCGAAGCGGCCGGCATCGCCCACGCGCACCGGCTTCAGCAGGCGGATGGCGCGGCGCGGCTCGTCCTGCTCGACCAGACCGGCGCACTCGATCAGAAAGACGAAGGGAGCGGCCGAACCGTCCATGATCGGCACTTCCGGTCCATC
>DASPMK010000147.1:0-2334 GCA_035627075.1 Azospirillaceae bacterium | reverse complement strand
AGCGCCAGCGTTCCCGAATAGTTGGGAAGGCCGTGCTTCAGCCACAGCCAGCCGCCGCCCGCAACGACCAGCGGCACGAGAACGAGAAGGACCAGAAACCCAACCAAGATGCGCCGCGACCGGATCATGCGCCCAGGACCTCCCTGACCGTTCCCACAGCTTTCCCATAACATATTGGGCGCTCTACCGGCGCCCCGAAAGGCGGCGGGCTATGAGCATTTGCGGACCCGCCAATTGTCCCTTTGACGTCGTGCCTATGCCCGCCAAATTTGCTTGGGCAAGGCCACCGTCAGGAACAGCCGTAAACGTCATGGTTACCGTGTTCGATACGCCCTTCCCGGATGCCGCGGCCATGGTCGCCACGCTGACGCCCGAGGAGCCGGTCTATTGCCTGCGGCCCGAAGTGCTGCGCGCCCAGGCGCGGGCCTTCGTTCGCGGATTTCCGGGCAAGGCGCTCTACGCCGTCAAGTGCAACGCCGAGCCGGCGGTGCTCGACCAGCTCCATGCCGGCGGCATCCGCCATTTCGATACCGCGTCGCTGGCCGAGATCGCGCTGGTCAAGGACCGCTACGTCGGCGCGCGCGCCTACTTCATGCATCCGGTGAAGCCGCGCTACGCCATCCGCGAGGCCCATGCCCGCTGGAACGTGCGCCACTTTGCCGTCGACCATCCTGACGAGATGGCTAAAATCCGCTTCGAGACCGCCGGCGCCCCTGACGTGGTCCAGGTGGTGCGGCTGGCCACCGCGCGCGGCAACGCCGTCTACGACCTCGGCGGCAAGTTCGGCTGCGGTGTCGCCGAGGCGGCGCGGCTGGTGGAGGAGGCGGTGAGAGGAGGCCAGCGGGTGGGGCTGACCTTCCACGTCGGTTCGCAATGCCTCAATCCGGCCGCCTACACGGCGGCATTGGAACTGGTTCGGCAGGTGCGGACGCTGGCGCCGCTGCCCCTCGATGTCATCGACCTCGGCGGTGGGTTCCCGGCGGCCTATGTCGGCGTCGAACCGCCGCCGCTGGAAGATTATCTTTCCGCCATCCGTGCGGGTCTGGCGCGGCTGGATCTGACCGACGACACCGAGCTGTGGTGCGAGCCGGGGCGGGCGTTGGCGGCGGCGGGGATGTCGCTGGTGGTGCGGGTGGACCTTAGGCGCGATCGTCAGCTCTATATCAACGACGGGGTATTCGGCAGCCTGTCGGATCTGCGCACGCCGGGGTTCGAGTTTCCCATGCACGGCATTCGCGCCGGCCGGGTGATGGCGGGTCCGCGCGAGCCGTTCACCCTGTTCGGCCCGACCTGCGACCCGGCGGACGCCATGCACGGGCCGTTCCTGCTGCCCGCCGACATCGGCGAGGGTGATTGGATCGAGATCGGGCAGGCCGGCGCCTACACCGCGGCGCTTCGCACCCGCTTCAACGGCTTCCATCCCGACCGCATCGTCCCGGTGGCGGACGGCCCGTTGCTGCCGACGGCGGATATGATGCTCGACCCGATCCACGCCAAGGCGCAGGCGGCCGAGTAGGGGCGGGTGGAAGGGGCGGATCGGCGCCAGTCTGGAACGCAGTATGGTGCAGAACGGGAACTGATTTCGCCATCTCTTGGCTAAAAGGCATTTTAGCCAAGAGATGGCTTTTCGCTGAGGAATGGCGCGCTATGTCAACGGTCATGGACCTGAGACACCGCCATTTCCTGGGGCTGAGCGCGGCGGGATTTCACCGCGTCGCCTACACCGAATGGGGCGCCACCGATGCCGCCTCCACCGTCGTCTGCGCGCATGGGCTGGCGCGCAATGGGCGGGACTTCGACACGCTGGCCCAGGCCTTGGCGATCGGCGGCCGGCGGGTGGCCTGCCCCGACGTGGTGGGGCGGGGGCGAAGCGACTGGCTGGCCGATCCTGATCTCTACGGCTATCCCCAGTATCTGGCCGATATGGCGGTGCTGATTGCGCGCCTGGACGTGGAGACTGTGGACTGGGTGGGGACCTCCATGGGCGGGTTGATCGGCCTGTTCCTGGCGGCGCGGCCGGGAGCGCCGATCCGGCGGTTGGTGATCAACGACGTCGGCCCCTTCATTCCCAAGGCGGCGCTGGCGCGTATCGGCAGTTACCTGGGGAGCGATCCGGCTTTTGACGATCTGGCCGGAGTGGAGGAGTATCTGCGGACGATCTACAAGGGCTTCGGCGCCCTTAACGACGCGCAGTGGCGTGCCATGGCCGAGCATTCGGCGCGGCGGCGCCCGGACGGGCGGTTGGGGCTGGCCTATGATCCGGGCATCGCCACGCCGTTCACGGCACAAGAGCCGGCCGACGTCGACCTGTGGGCGGTGTGGGACGCGATCCGT
>DASPMK010000146.1:0-4164 GCA_035627075.1 Azospirillaceae bacterium | reverse complement strand
AGAAAGTTCTCCCTTGTGAACTTGGTATAGGGCCGCGACCGCGGCCCCGCGTGGTATAGGGCCGCCCCCGCGGCCCCGCGTGGTATAGGGCCGCGACCGCGGCCCCGCGCCCCCGTGGGTGCGAAGCCAAGCGGCCGGATGGCCGCGCCCGGCGTTTGAGGATTCAGAAAAGCTCTGACCGCCGGTCAGAACTTTCTGAAACGGGTATAATACCGGCGGCGCCTGAATGCTTCCCTGATCGGCCGCCGCGCCCATGGGGGCGGGCCGGCACGGCGGAACAGCGCGTTCACATCTGAAACGCGCGTTTCATAATACGTGCAATGAACAGTGTCTGGGAAACTGTTGTTTCGCTGCAACACCAGGGGGCAAATGAAACGGCCCCCACGAAGGGGCCGTTTTTTGGTATTGCGCTTTGATGGAATTCGTCAGATTTTTGCAATGCAGCAAGCGATTGCTGCTTCGCCCTTCTTGGGCGTTTCCTCCCTAAACTCAGGCCGCTGTTCTCAGCGGCCTTTTTTCTGCCAGATCGGCAGCGTGGGAGCAATCCCTGACAATAGGTCTACCCCTCTAGCGCAACCCTCTACACCCCGTGGCTGAAAGCCGGCGGATGACGCTGCCGGCAGTTCCGTCGATAACCTTGTGGACGAGGGGCACTCGATCGCGCTTACCTGTGCGGGCCTGATGAAGGGAGTCCGCCTTGGACGCGCTGTGGAATGCCACAATTCATACCCCCGAAGTAAGACGGACCAACGCCGCGGTGTTGATCGAAGGCGGCCGTATCCTGGGGGTGACGGACCTGGAGGATGTGCCACGGTCCGCGCGGCGCCTGGATCTCGGCGGTGGTCATCTGGCGGCGGGCTTCGTCGACGCGCAGGTTAACGGCGGCGGCGGGATACTGTTCAATGATGCTCCGGATGTCGATTCCCTCCGGCGAATCGGCTTGGCCCATCGTCGCTTTGGAACCACCGGATTCCTGCCCACGCTGATCACGGACAGCCCGGAAAAGCGCCGCGCCGCCGTCGGGGCGGTTCGGGCGGCTTTGGCCGAAGGAGTGCCGGGCATTCTGGGGCTGCATCTCGAAGGTCCCCACATCAATCCTGAACGTCGGGGCGTCCACGACGCCCACTGGATCAGGCCGCTCCACGCCGACGATCTGGCCTTGATGACCAGCCTTGAGGGCGGTGTGGTCCTGGTGACCCTGGCGCCCGAATCCGTTCCGGCCGAGATGATTGGCGAGTTGACCCGGAGAGGCGTGCGGGTGGCGGCCGGACACACGGCGGCCTCGTACGACGAAACCCGCGCCGGGCTTGCCGCCGGAATCACCGGCTTTACCCACCTCTTCAACGCCATGAGCCCGCTGACCAGCCGCGAACCGGGCGCCGTTGGGGCGGCATTGGAGGATGCGGCGAGTTGGTGCGGCATTATCGCGGACGGCCACCACGTACATCCTGCGACACTAAGGCTGGCTTGGCGCGTCAAGGCGCCGGGCCGGCTGTTCCTGGTGACCGATGCCATGCCGCCGACAGGTGCCGATTCGACGGCCTTTTCGCTCTATGGCGAAGCCATCACGGTCAAGGACGGCCGTTGCGTGAACGCGGAAGGAAAACTCGCCGGATCGGCGTTGGACATGGCCTCCGCCGTCCGCTATTGCGTCCGGGAGGTAGGCATTCCGCTCGACGAGGCGCTGAGGATGGCCTCCGCGTATCCCGCTGAATTCCTGGGAATTGCGGGGCAGCGCGGTCGCATCGCCAGGGGGAGGATGGCGGACCTTGTCCTCCTGGATGACGATCTTCAGGTCAGGGGCGTATGGACTGGCGGAAAATCCTTGCCTGAAGGGCTGGGACTGTGCTGAACGGTAGCATCCATTCCGGCGCGTTTTATGTCATAAAGGCGCATCAACCCTCGAACTCGGGAGAGACGACATGGGCTTCGACATTTTCCTGTTGGTGGCGACCGCGGCGTTCTTCGCTTGGCAGACCCTCACGGACTGATGCTGTCAACTCCGGCCGTGCCTCGCGAACGAACCCAAGTTCGTGAGGCCCGCCGGGTCCGGCTTTTCCGGTTTTATCAAGACCGCCGGCCGAGTACGGCCACGGCTATCTTGCGGCCCTCCCCATCCGCCGTGATGGCGACTCCGATATGGGAAAACCGGCCATCGCCGATGGGCGCCTCTTCGATCCAGCGATCGCGGAAATGGGCGATATCCTTTTCGGTGGGGGCCACTCCGCATCCGCCGCAGGCCACCATCGACGCGGTCACTTCCCGCCACTGCCTGCGATCCCGGTCAGGCACCGCCTGACGCAAATCCTTCGACCGCAGAATCGGTACGTTCGTATCCCTTATCAGACGCTCGCCCAACCGTCGCGCGGCAGCCTGGAGAGTTTCGCTTGCTTCCAGCGGCGGCAAGCCAAGGCGCTGCCGATCGACGTTCAGAACGGCAAGGGCGACCTGCTGCTGCCGGGCCGGACTCAACCGTTCGCTATCAACGGCACCGCCGCCGCTGCCGGCGAAGGTCTGAACGCTGTACTGCTGGCCATCCCGTCCTGTCGCCAAACCGAAGCCGAACTGGGATATGGCGGGATTGAGGATGTTTTCGCGGTGACTGGGGCTGTCCATCCAGCCTTGTTGGGTCTTTGCCAGTTCCTCCGGCGTCGGTGGCAATTCGCAACCGAGGCACCGGGCGATATTTTCGGCCACCGCGCGCCAGCGGTTGCCGCCGGCGGCAATATAACGATCCAGGACGGAGTGTCCTTCGGGCGAGACGTGATCGAAGTAGTTCCGGCGCAGCATGTCTTCGGCATGGCGCTGGGCGGTGGCGTCGAGTGTCGCGTCGGGCCGTAGCGGCGTCAGCCCCCGCGCCAAACGTTCGCGATTGACCAGTTCAAGAGCAAGCCCCCGCAACTCCGGCAGGGAAGCGGCAAGGCTCGACGCCGCCCACGTCACGGTCAAGCAGAGCAGAACAATCCCACCGAAACGCGCCATGGCCTCCTCCCGGCTCAGTCGGCCCCCATCTGTCGGCCCCGGAGCGACAACACTCGGCGCCGGTGACAGGTCCCGTTCTGGCGGTGGCGGGCTTTGCGCTATGATCCATATCTTTCGCCGGATGATCCTAAAGAAAGCGGTAATCCTTCAATCCCCGTTTGCGCCATCGCCTTTGCGCTCAAGCTCACTACAGTATTCAACGCACCTTGCGGGCGGACGCATTCCGAAGCGGGTGCTGTGAAATGTGGGTTGGCGGGCAGCAGTCATGATCAGAAACCGTTTTGGACTTCGCGATGATCCCTTCTCCGTTACCACGGATGAAAGGTTCTTTTACTTTTCAAAGGATCATGAGGCGGCTTTCGACGGCATTCTGCTCGCCATCATGGCGCGCAAGCGTCTGATCCTGCTTACCGGCGAAGAAGGTGTCGGCAAAACCGCGCTCCTCACCAAACTGGTAAGCCATGTGGCGGCCGATGGCTCACTGGTCCTGGCGGTTACGGCGGTTCCCGGCATGGCGGTCGAGGACCTGGTGCTCGCGGCGGGCGGTGGGCTTACCGGTGAGGACGGTTCGCCGGCGGCCGACCTCGACACTGTCGTCGAGCGGATCGAAGCGCGAATGGAGCAAACCGGCGCCGGCCTCCTGGCGGTGGACAATGCGCACGACCTGGATCGCGCCGCCCTGCGGGATCTTGTGGATCTGGTCCAGACCGAAACCGAGGAAACCGGCCGGTTCCTCCAAGTTCTGCTGGCCGGTTCGCCTGGGCTGGAAAACCGGTTCGCCGCCGATCCGACGCTGGACTCCGCCATAAGGCGGTTCGGTGCGCGCTGCCGTCTTGAACCCTTGCGCGAAGCGGATGTGATGGCGCTCATTCACCATCGCCTGCGGGTTGCCGGCGGTCGGAACGACCTGTTCGAGCCGGAGACGATCGAGCGGGTGGCATGGTTGTCGGGCGGCCTGCCGGGGCGCATTCTGCCGCTGTGTGCCGCCGCCCTGATCACCGCCCAGGAGCGGGATCAGGACACCGTCGGGCCGAACATGGTCCCCGCCCTGAGCGCAGGCGGCGCTCCCATCAATGCCGAGCCCGATCCGCTACCCTCCTACCAGGAGGCGGCGGCCTACCAGGAAGTACCGGCAGCCTCCTTCAGGCCCATCGAGCCTCCGCGCGAACCACCGGGACAGGG
>DASPMK010000145.1:0-4034 GCA_035627075.1 Azospirillaceae bacterium | reverse complement strand
CACGCAGGCTTGATACCCGCGACGCGGACTTCGCCGGGGCCTTCCAGGGCCTGTTGGGCGCCAAGCGCGAGGTGCAGGAGGACGTGAACGCCACCGTCGGGGCGATCCTGACCGACGTGCGGGCGCGCGGCGACGCGGCGCTGATCGACTACACCGCCCGCTTCGACCGGCTGGAGTTGACGCCCGAGCGGTTGCGCGTCACGGCGCGGGAGGTCGATGCGGCGATGACCGGCGTCGATGCCGAACTGATGAAGGCGCTCGACCTCGCCGCCAGTCGCATCGAGGCGTTCCACGAACGCCAGCGCCCGGCGGTGATCGATTACGTCGATCCGGTGGGTGTACGCCTGGGCGCGCGGTGGAATCCGGTGGACGCGGTGGGGCTGTACGTGCCCGGCGGCACGGCGGCGTACCCCTCGTCGGTGCTGATGAACGCCATCCCGGCCAAGGTGGCCGGTGTCAAGCGCATCGCCATGACCGTCCCCACCCCCGATGGCAAGCTGAACCCGCTGGTATTGGCCGCCGCCCGGCGTGCCGGAGTGACCGAGATCTATCGCGTGGGCGGCGCCCAGGCGGTGGCGGCACTGGCCTACGGCACGGCCTCCATCGCCCCGGTGGATAAGATCGTCGGTCCCGGTAACGCTTACGTTTCGGCGGCGAAACGACAGGTATTCGGCACCGTCGGCATCGACATGATCGCCGGGCCATCGGAAATCCTGGTGGTGGCCGACGGCAAGAATGATCCGGCGTGGATCGCCGCCGATCTGTTGTCCCAGGCCGAGCACGACGCCTCGTCCCAGTCCATCCTGGTCACCGACGACGCCGTCTTCGCCGACCGGGTGATCGCGGCGGTGGATGAGCACCTGAAGACCCTGCCGAGGGCACCCATCGCCGGGGCGAGCTGGCGCGATTTCGGCATCGTTATCACTGTGGAACGGTTGGCGCAGGCACCGGAACTGGTTAATCGTTTCGCTCCCGAACATGTGGAGCTGGCCGTCGACGATCCGGACGCGCTGGCCGCCTCCATTCGCCACGCGGGCACGATTTTCCTGGGTCGTTACACCCCCGAACCGGTAGGTGATTACGTTGCCGGAACGAATCATGTGCTGCCGACGGCACGCTGCGCCCGCTTCTTCTCGGGCCTCAACGTGCTCGACTTCATGAAACGCACCACCATGGTCGCCTGCGACGCGGCGAGCCTTGCCGCCATCGGCCCGGCGGCGGTGACGCTGGCCAACGCCGAGGGGCTTCAAGCCCATGCCCTGTCGGTGGCGATCCGTCTGGAAGGGGGCCGCCTGAACGGGGAGCAGGGATGACCGCCGACCCGGTGCCGCCGTCCAAGCAGCGCGTCGTTCACGTCTCGCTCGATGAAAAGCACCTCGTGCGCCGCAAGCCGGAAGTGGAGCACGAGCGGGCGGTGGCCATCTTCGACCTGCTGGAGGATAACCGCTTCGCGCCGGTGGACTGCCCCGACGACGGGCCGTACCACCTGCACCTGCGGGTGGAGGACAACCGGCTGATCTTCGACATCCGAACCGAGGGCGACCAGCCGCTGACCGAGGTGCCGCTGCCGCTGTTGCCGTTCAAAACCATCGTCAAGGACTACTTCCTGGTCTGCGAGAGCTACTATTCCGCCATCAAGAAGGCGACGCCGTCGCAGATCGAGGCCATCGACATGGGCCGCCGGGGCCTGCACAACGAGGGCTCCGACCTGCTGCGCGAGCGGATGAACGGCAAGATCGAGATCGACCACCAGACCGCGCGGCGCCTGTTCACGCTGCTGTGCGTACTGCACATCCGGGGTTGACGGGAGAGGGCGGCCGGAATGGCGGAAGCGCTCATCACCCCGACCGCGAGCCTTACTTCCGTCACGAGCGTCCTGTTCGCTTGCACCTTCAATGCCATCCGCTCGCCGATGGCGGCGGGGATCATGCGCCACTGCCACGGCCGGCACATCTACGTTGACTCGGCCGGTGTGCGCGAGGGGGATCTTGACCCCTTCGCCGTGACGGTGATGGACGAGATCGGCATCGATATTTCCTGCCATCGGCCCAAGACGTTCGATGACCTGGAGGACACCTCGTTCGACCTCGTCATCACCCTGTCGCCGGAATCCCAGCATCGGGCGGTGGAGATGACCCGCACCATGGCCTGCGACGTCGAGTTCTGGGCCACCTTCGATCCCACCGCCGTCCACGGCAGCCGGGAGGTGATGCTGGACGCCTACCGTCAGGTGCGCGACGGCCTGCAACGGCGTATCATGGAACGCTTCCCGCTTACCCGCATGTCGGACCTCTAAGCGCGCTTGCGCATTGCAACATGCGCCGGGGTACTGCCGATGTGTTTCCGTTTCTAATGTTTTGATACCTCTTCATTCCGCACCGAAAAGCGTTGCGGACCCGTCAGTATGACCGGATCGAAGGGCATCGATCGGGGGGCTGAGGACATGATTTCTGGGCGGTGGAACCGGTCGCGGACGCGCAGGACGGGCGAGGGCGAGAGTCCCTTGAAGGTCGCCTGGCCGGCGGTGGTGGGCAAGGAGCAGCCCACCCGGACCCGCCGGGTGGCGATGGTGGGGCCGTCGGCCGATATGGCGAAGCTGGGGGGGGTGGCGGCGGTGGAGCGCGTCCTTCTCGACGAGTGGCGGGTTTCCCGCTATGCCCTGGATCATGTGGCCACCCACGAGGACGCTGGTCCGGGGCGCCGCCTTGCCGTGGCGCTCAGGGCCGGTCGCGCGCTTTTCGGTGGGTTTCTGGCGCGATCCATCGACCTTCTGCACCTTCATTTCGTGTCGCGCGGCAGTTTCTGGCGCAAGTCGGGCATCGTGCTGCTGGCGCGCCTGTTCGGGGTGCCGGTGGTGGGCCATCTGCACCCCTGCGACTTCCAGGGCTTTTACGAGGGGCTGGGCCCGCTTCGGCGCGCCTATGTGCGGATGGTGCTGAACAGCTTCGACCGGATCATCGTGCTGACCGACGAGTGGCGGAACTGGCTGGTGCGCCTTTACCGGCGATCCGAGCCGGTGATCCTGCCCGACCCGGTGGCGGTTCCGGCCATGGTCCGGCGCGAGCGGCAAGGGCCGCCGGTGCTGTTGACCTACGGCCGATTCGGCGCCAACAAGGGGACCTACGACATTCTGCGCGCCATCCCGACCGTGCTGGAGCGCTTCCCCGACGCCCAGTTCTGGATCGGCGGCGACTCCGAGGTGGACGCCCGTGTCCGGGAGATGATCAAGGACGAGTCGTGGGCCGGGCGGGTGCGGCTGATCGGCTGGGTTTCGGGCACCGAGAAGGAGGCCGCGCTGGTGGCGGCGCATGCTTTCCTGATGCCGGCCCACGGCAACGGCCTGCCCATGGCGGTGCTGGAGGCCATGGCCTGGGGCGTGCCGGTGGTGGCCACGCCGGTGCGCGGCCTTACGTCGGCGGTGGTCGATGGTGAGACGGGGTTGGTGGTCCCGGTCGGCGACAGCCAAGCGTTGGCGGGGGCGATCGTGCGTCTTCTGAAAGACCCCGACCGGGCTGAAACCTTGGGCATGGCCGGTCGGCAGATGATTGCCGAACGTCACGAGGCGGGCCTGATCCTGGAGCGCCTGGAGGTGGTGTACGACGAGGTGGCGGGTTGAAAAACCCTTTACGCCATCCTGCGGACAAGGAGTAGGGTAGGGTCATCTCTCGTGATCGTGGAAACCGTGGCGGTGTCTGCCCTGGCGCCGCCGGGCCCCGCGTGACAGGGAGAACAGCCCGCTCCCTCGTGAAGGCCCGCTCGTGAGGGACGGGTGCGAAGCGCCCCAGCGATGGGGCGCTTCGTTCTTTAGAAATACCGGGTGCGGGTGTTGATCGGCATTTTGGGGGGCAGGGCAACCTCGGTCTGAACCCGTGCGAAGTCCACGGCAATGGCGGTGGCCACGTCCGCGTTGTTCAGCACCAGCGCCACGTTGGCTTCCAGCGACCGGCCGCCGGTCAGATCCTCCATCCGTGCCAGCAGGAAGGGCGTCAGCGCCTTGCCGGCGATGCCGGCCTGATCGGCGTCGGCCAGCGCCT
>DASPMK010000144.1:0-15068 GCA_035627075.1 Azospirillaceae bacterium | reverse complement strand
CCAGGAAGCGGCTGATGTTCTCGCGCCGCCGCAGCCACGCTCCTTTTTTTCCCTGTGGCTGGAAGTTAGTTTCCATGTAGTCGCCAGCATTCCCCCAAGCGGCCGAATGAGCGAGCAGAGTTTTCACCACAACAGCTCGGTTGCCCGCCGGGATAGGCGGAGCGCCGGTGAGTTCGATCGCATCGTCGAGTGCATCGGACAGGCGGATACCCGCACGGGTGGTGAGGGCGGCGGCATTACTGGTTCCGCAGGACCGTACAGTATGGGTCAGGTCGCCTGCGCGATGAGGGGCCGAGACACGTTGTCCGACAGCTTGCGGTGCGTGCGCGCGGATCAGGAGCGGCGCGCCAGCGGTGGGCTGCGCAATTGCGCGCCCACCATCGCCCATCAGTTCAGGTTTTACGGAGTTGCGCAATCCCAAACCGAGCCGGGATAGAAGGCTGCACATCCGCAACGTGGGGAAAGGATCGACCACATTGCCGGGCAGAGCCCCGGCCAAGTCACGGTGGAGTGCGCCGACCGTAAGGGCATTCACCGCCTCGGCTGGCGCTAATAAAGCACGGGTTGCCTTGTTCGCATCCAGTGCACGCATCATCGCGTGTTCTCGGGCAACCGGATCGGCAGCCAGAAACTGCTGGATAGAGGAAAAACCTTGGACTTCAAGATTGGCCTCGCAGTTGCCGGCGCTGACGATGAACAGCACGCGATATGTGTAGCTGAGATAGTCGAGCGTCCGAGCCCAAGGGCTTGCGGATGTCAGAAGGCGTTCGTTGACGTCTCCGATCGAGTGATTGATGAGAAACACCTGAGGGGCGGTCGGCTCGGCGTCATCGATTCCCTTCTTCATGCGAATGACTGCCTCGTAGATGAGCTTGAGCGGCAGCTTGTCACTCGGCGTCGTCTCACGGCCTTCTATTGGGTCGTACGACAACACAGGCACAATGTGCAGAAGACGGTCGATCGGTGGCTCGTTGGCGTCGAGATCACCATGAAGGATCAACGAAGCCATACCCGTGCCGTGAAAGCGTTGGCTCGCCAACGTTGGAGGAAGATCCCCCGTGTCGAAGACATCGATACGGCCGGCTAGGCGGGTGTGGTTTTCAACCGGCAGACCGTCCAAGAGGGCGGCAATGGCAGGTCGTAGTGAGTTGGGGACTGGCGCGGCCATGACCGGGCCAAGCTGTCCATCATCTTCCACCGGAGGGAGCGACGCGATTGATTGGGGCCGGATAGACATGACCTCGTTGGCCATGACGATGTCACCCTGCCTAGCAAGGATTTCCGCTAGGAGTTCCGGCGAAACTCGCACCAGAGCTGCATGGTAGCGGATCTCTGGGATCTCGGCGTCGTCAACGACTTCGGCTGCAACGGCATCCAGGCTTTGGCGCAACCGTGTCCAGGCTCGCTGTCGGGCGGCGGCGTCATTGCGGAACCAGAGATCCAACTCGATGAGCTGTGGTTGCCCCTCGCGACGGCCGAGTTCGGCACGCAAAGCGGTCTCGGCCTCAACGGAGAGTCTGTCTCGCGGCCCCCAAGCGCGGAGATCCTTCAACTGTTTGAAGAGACTCCACCAATCCGAATATCCGTCGGGCGCGGAACCGCCATCCTTGAAGATATCCCAAAGCGTCAACAGCTTGCGCATCGACTCTATTGTCGGCATGCTCACATAGAGTCGGCCAGTGACATCCCCTCGACGCTCTGGAATCTCAGCGATTTCGATGGCATCGAACCAAGCGTCTTCGAGGAATTCGTCCTCGAACTCGATTTCCTCCTCGATCTCCTCAGGCAGATCCAGACGAACAATCTCATCGGCCAACCAGTCTAATCCGATGCGTTGGGCGGTTCGTGCAAAATCGGTGAGCGCCCCGTAGACCTCGAACACCAGCGCGCGTTCCGGCGCGATGGCATCGGGGTCCCGATAGGTTTCTGCGTCGATACCACGGTTAAGGATATCGCGCAGCCGTTCGTCGACACCGCTGGCAAGACGCCTGCCTTGAAAGCGCCAATCAAACTCCGTCTTCGAAAAGTGGGGCCGGGGACCCTTCTCCCTTTTTCCTTCTCTTGCGGGCTTGAACCTTAGCAGGGGGCGGTTGGTCGGCATGCTCTTCCTGGGCCTGGATCGGTGCCTTGAACCGATGAGCCCAGAGCGCCAACTGGCGGGAAATCGCCTCATTCGCACTCATGTCGCCCATCGACATGACGAGCCGGCGACGTATATCCAAGCTGAATTGCTCAACGTCCGCGAAGCTCGCTCCATAGAGCTTAGCCGAAAGAGTAGCAGAAGAGAACCCCGATGCGTCTCCAATCTGAGGCAGGAATCGGTCGAACCATTTTTGGAGTTGCTTCCGATCGGGGTTTGGCAGCTCCAGCCGCAACTGGAAGCGACGCCAGACAGCTCGGTCGAGCAACTCAGGATGGTTAGTGGCACAGACAATGACCGTGTACGCGGGAAGGTCATCAACCTGTAGCAGGAGCGAGCTGACAACGCGCTTGATCTCGCCAGTCTCGTGGATGTCGCCGCGCTCCTTGCCAACCGCGTCGAACTCGTCAAAGAACAGGACGCATGGCGTAGTGCGGGCGTAGTCGAAAACCCTTTTCAGGCGTGTTGCGGTTTCACCCAGATAGCTGCCAATGATGCTCTCATAGCGCACTACCAGGAAAGGAACCGCCAGCGCCTCGGCCAGCGCCTCGGCCAAGCTGGTCTTGCCATTACCAGGCGGCCCAGACAATATGACCCGGTGGCGCGGCTCAAGCCCATGCGCTCGCAGTAGATTGCCTGAGCGCTGCTCCGCAATGAACTCGCCGCAGGCTTGACGGGCCATTTCGGATAGAATCAGATCGTCCAAAGAGCGGCGCGCCGGCACCTCGATGATGTAGTCGCGGACCCGATCAGGAAGGTATGTGGCCGCCACGGCGCGAGGTCCCACCTTGTCCATCCCCGCCAGCGCGCCAGTAAGGCGGTCGGCCAGAGTATGATGCTGCTTAGCGCGCTCCTCTGCAACGATAGCTTCAACGGTCCGGCGTAGCATTGGGCGGTCACCCTGGGCGCCCGCCTCGACCAACCTGATCAGCAGATCGCTCCTGCTCATGCCTTACCTCCACCACGGCCATCTTCTTCGAAGCCGGCGCCTGCCGGTTTTTGCATTATTGCCTTTAGAGCCTCCAGCCCCGCCCGCAGCAGGTCCAGCTGCCCGACCAGAGTGTCGATGGCCTCGACATTCTGAAGGGCCGGAAAGGTCGCCCCGTCAAGTCTTTTTACCTCCCGTGCTGCCTCCAACCCAGGCGGCGGCCCGATCTCACGCACGATCGCATTCACGACATCATTGCTCCACCCTCCGCGCTTCATGCCGCGCAACAAGGTCGATGGAGCAACGCCAATTTTGCGCGCGAGGTCCGCACGGGTTTCGCCCTTCCGCTTCAAGGTATCGCGGACATGCCGCACCAAAAGGGGGCGCCTTGGGGATTCTGGTCTTGCCATAACCGCATTATTGCACGGCCATATGTGCATTAAAAGCAAAAACACGAGTTATTGCCCAGCCAATCATCCGCATGCATATTGGCCCTCAGCCCCACGCCAACAGATTGGCTTGCGATAGATAGCCAACTTGAAAGGCGGACGAGCGCCGCTCCATTAATGCTTGTTCTTATTTTGTTCGCAAGCCGTTTGTTGGGCTACTGCCGAAGGTTTGGAAAGCCACATAAAGTAGTGCGCCAAGGAGAGTAAACGGCTAGACAACGCATGTCGCCGCGCGTTCGGATGTGGGGGCAGAGCGGGTGACGCGGCCGACGATATGGATACCGACACACTCGGTCGAACAATGGTCGATAGCGATGAACACCTCGACCGATCCTTCCATAGTTCAAATAAGGGTCAGGCCGCCCCCCTCACGTCAACGCGCTCGGTTATAGCCATCACGGGCGCACGATCTCTGCGGTGGGCCGAAAAGGAGTTCCAGTCAAAAGCCCTGCATCTATCAACCCCATCCGTTCCCTCAACCTTGTTGCCCACTGGGTAAGATAGTTCTTCTGATCCGCCCGCTCTCTCCGTCGCAGTACTTTGGGCATTTTCGTGTACGCGCAAAGCTCGGCGAAGAAATCGAGGTGAGCGAAATCCCAATGCCCACCATTGTCCACCAGCCCATCGGTCAAAGTGCGCGCCAGTCCTTCGATCTGGGCGAGGGTCTGCGGTTGCCTGAACTTTACCATGAGCGCCGACAGGGCGTGGTCGCCGGAATGGTCGACGTCGAGCAGCAGCACGGGATGGCCGATGGCAGGTGTGAACACGGCCACCAAGTACACCCGCCGGTTCTGGCCGGCCATGGAAAAGGCCCGCCCGGCCTTCAGGGGACACAGCGAGGTCGCGATGCTTACGTCGGGCAGCTTTTCCGCCATGATGCCGATCACCTTGATCAGCGGCTCCAGCCCGCCGAGATAGTCCGACCCGACCGGCTGGAGCATCTGGAACTCGACGGGCGGAAGCTCGGCCTTGAGCCCCGGTTCCGAGACGCTCGCCACCTTGCGCTTGCGTTTCTTCTTCGGCATGCCGTTCCCGGCGGCGACCTTGAAGCGGCGGGTCGCCGCCCGGCGGGGTTTCGGTTCGGATGACTCCACCTTCCTCACCGGAACATCACGATCGAAAGTCCCCGCCTTGCCGGGCGCGTGAAGGGCCGACTGGCGGATGTCCCGGCGGCTGCCCCCGGCTTCGGTGTCGACAACGTAATCGCACCCCTCGCCATGGTCATCCCCGCCCTCCTTTGTTCCATCGCCTCCGCTCGACCGCTCTGCCGCCGGGCGGTCCTCTCCCATGCTTCCCCGTGCCGCCTTCCGAAAGGACGGATGCGAGCATCTGAGTTGGCGGCAGGGAAGGCGTTTGCCGGTGACATGAAGCAGTTCGAGGATCAGCACCATGCGCTGCCACCTCACCAGGCGCGCGGTCCACACCGAATCGAGCAGACGAGGCGGCTGGAAGCTGACGTGTTTCTGACCAACGGTCCGTTCGTAGACGCTGTCCCAGGAGCGCCGCCCTTCCGGGTCCACCGCCAACCAGGCGAATTCGCGCACGAACGCCTTGGTCAGGCACCTCACCGGCATCTGGTCGGTGAAGCGCAGGTGGAGAGTGGGATGAAAGCCCAACGGCTCTGGACAGCACAACTCCATGATCCCACCGGCGTGCATCAGGAAGTTCGCCAGCGTCTTGTTGTGCAGGAACAGGAAGCGCACCAGTTCAATCGTGGGGATGAGGCACGTCAGATCGCCCACCTGATAACGCAATAACCGCTGCACGCCACCCCGGTGGCCTTCGAAGGAGTACAGGCTCGGCGGAATGCAGGCGGACGTCACCTCCTGGCCGGCCGCCACGTCGGCGATGGTCAACTGGTCGATCGTGCCGCGGGCGACCGTCTCGGCCAACTCGCCATCCACGAAACGGCGGCCGGGAGCCAGCAGGGGAAGCAGCCCGATAGGCAGCGCCCGCCCCCGAACCTCCCGAGACCGCACGCCCAAGGTGACGGCGCGGACGCGCCAACCCAGGCCGGCGTCCCGCCGCAGCCCCGCCAGCCAAAGCAGTTCCAGTTCCTCGTCCGCCGCGGCGAACTCCTTGATCAGGACCATCGGGCCGGCGCTTCCGGCTTGCCGGCATCCAGCGCGGCCAGCATCGCCTCGACCCTTTCGGCGGCCTTGGCCGGCAAACCGGCCAGACGCCGAATTTTCCAGGCGGGAGTGGGACCGGTCGCGGCGAGTTCCGCCGCCGCCCAACGGACGCGGCGGACCTGGAAAGCCTCCACGGACTCGGTCAAGGCCGCCAGCGCGGCCATCGTCTCCGGAAGCTTGTCGCGGCGCTTGATGATCCAATCGCGCTTGCCGACCCGGCGCTCCAACTCGGCCCTGGTGACGCGACAGGGCGGACTCTCCGCCGTTACCGCAGCCGCCGCTCGCCGCATCGTGGCCGCCATGTCACGATCCACCGCCGACCAGTCGACGCGGCGCGGGGCCGGAGAACGCTTTGTCGTCGGCGGCGAATGGGCGTCCAGCCAAGCGCGGTCGTGGCGGTACAGCCACGCATGTTCGGCTGGCAGGTGCCTTGCGATCTGCTTGCGGGACAGAGCGGGCTCGGCGCTCTGTCCCGCTAGCCAGCGCTCGCGGACGGCCGCGCCGACATCGGGCCGCTCCTGCCGCCGACGCTGTAGAAGCTTCCAGGACGCCGGCAGGCCAAGCCGCTCGGCATGCGATCGGACGGAGCCGGGATCGACACCGAGTGTCCGGGCGGCGGCGCGCAGGCCGCAGCCCTCGGCGACCAGAGCGCGCAGCCGTTCGTCGAAGAGAGGCCCGAACTCCTGGACGCGCGGCTTGGCCCCGACGCTGGCATTCCGGCTGTACACGTAACCGCAGGAGCAGGTGAACCGGCCGATGGGCCGTCCGTGGTCCAAGTGGACTGACAGGTCGGTGATGACGGGCTGGCCACGATGGGCGGCCAGCGGGTTCAGGCAGGGCCAGGGGCCGGAACCGAACAGCGCACGCCGCGAGCCGAGTGGCAAACTGTCGAGCAACAGGCCGAAGAGCACATGGTGCAGAGGGTGGAACGCATGCCGGTGTTTGCGCACCAGTGCGGGGAGCCATCCCGACGGGGTCGCTGCTGGCAGAACCGCGCGCAACGGTGTGAAGAACGCTTCGTAGGCGCGCCAGAGGTCCGCCTGATCCACGCGCCTCGCTCCCGTCGCCAACCCACGGTCGACCAACGCGTCGCGGTAGTGGTCGGCGCCGGCCGGCGGCGGCGGGGCGGTGAGAAGGGCGGCGCTCCGCTCGGCGATGCTCCGCAACAGGGCGATGCACCTTCCGTCCGAAAACCAGACCGACTCCGCCGCGGCGGCGGCTCGGATTTCCGGCGTAGCCGCGATAAACGCGTGCTGGTTGGCAAGGCCGGGCGCCAACCCGCTGTTCGCCAGAGGGACACCGTGCTCGGGACAGATCAGCACGCCGGGAAGCTGATGGGCTCGGCGCCAGTAGGGTTCACCGAACCGGGCCACCGCATCGCGGACACACTCCGGGCAGAAGAACAGGAACCGCGGCGCGGGGACAATGCTGGCGGCGATCCCCAGGCGGACGTGGATGTCCGACGCGGGACCCTCCAGCATCGCCCGGAACACCGCCTCTCGGACGGACGGCGGCTGGAAAGCGACGTAATAGGGAAAGAGGGTGAGGTCGACCGCCAGCCGTTCCGACGTCAGCCCTCGCTCGGGCGGCAGATGGCGGCTGAGGGCGAGGAGATGCCCCGGCAGATCGACGGTCGCGATGATGCCGCGCTGGCCGTACAGGTCCTCCAGCGTCCGCTTGGGGCTGGTGGAACAGGTGTGGCGATGATAGCGCGCCAGAACGCTGTAGAGCAGCTCATCCGGGTAGATCGGCGGAAAGTAGGGCACCATGGGTGCGCTCCTCACACAGCGAAGTCCTGCATCGGCGGCTTGATGACACCGGCGGACGACAGAGCTTCATATCCGGTCATTCCCGCCGATTTCCCTTTCTCAACAATGGACCGGAGATCATCTTCTTCAGCCGGTTCCTTGACCTTGGGGCTGAGGGTGCTTTTTCTTTTTGGTTTTGGCTCTGTTCCTGGACAGCGTTGCTGCAATTGGGCCGTAATGCTGGCCATGAGGCTGAAAGCATCCGCACCGGGATTCTGGGCGAGAGCCTGAGCCAGGAGCGCCGCGCCGATGTCGCGGGAAACGCCAAGCTCCTCCAAAGCCCGGAGCGCGGTTTCCGAGATCATGTCAGCCGGTGTGGTATCCGTCGTCTTGTTTTCGGCGCGTCGGTTCGGCGTTCCGGTGCTGACCTGCGGTGTCAGGCGGATCGTCGTGTCATGGAAGACCTGCTGGACATGCATCTCCAGGGGACGGATATCGTCGTACTTGTCGATGTCGCGACTGCCGGTCTTGAGCGCATCGATCATCGGCCGGATGAGGTGGAAGTTCTCGCGGGCGGTCTGCCGCAGCAGGCCGGCATCAAGCCGCTCCGGACGACCGCGCGTCGCGCGCAACTGAATGATGTGGAGCTGCGCCAGCATGAATAGCTTGATCACGATATCGATGATGCCCTGGCTCTCCTCGTAAAGGGCCAGCCGGATATCGTCGGTCAGGGGCGTGTGCTCCTGGGTCCATTGGTATTGCCACATCCTGTCGATGAAGTGATTCCAGGATGAATCGTGCTCCAGACGCTCCCATACCAGGCTGCCCAGCCCGCTGGCACGCCGAGCCTGCCGAAAGTCGCCTTGCAACAGCGGCAGAGCACCCAGGGTACCGATGATGATCACTGGGATGCCGATGGTGTTGACCAGCGTCACGAGCAGGTTGAGCAGGGCATCCGGGCCGGCGCCGCGGGCTTGACGCAGGTGCTGGATTTCGTCGATCACCAGCACGCCAACGGCATGCAGGTTGGCGACATGGGCCATGTGCACCATCATTTCGTCGATCGACATGCGGCCGGCACCGTACCGGGGCAGGTACCGCGTACCCAACAGCACGTCCATTTCCTTGAAGAAGCTGATGCACAACTGCTTGGGCGAGCCCATGTAGGGGCAATCCAGCTTCAGCCAAACCACCTGATCCAGGCTGAACGGCTCACTATGGTGGATGACCTGGGGATACATCCCCAGGATGCGTTCCATGCTCTTGGTCTTGCCGATGCCGGAGCAGCCGACCAGGGCGAAGCTGGCGGCCGTCGATCGGGTGGAATGGCGGCTGGCGGACAGGCTACGCTGCGCCACCCGCTCGTAGCCGTCTTGCAGGTGGTGCAGGAAGTCACCGGTATTCGGATTGCGGCCGACATAGCCCTGACGTAGCAAGGCCGAAAAACGCATCTCCAAGCGAAGGTGGCGTTCCAGCGGGTCGAAGTACCGTCCCAAGCGAAGAAGGCAGTGAGCCCGGATGTGATCGGGATAGCCGCATTCCTGCTGGTGATAGGCTGGTGGTTGCGCCAAGGCGGCAAACGCCTTGGGAAGCGACAAGAGCGGCGGCAGGCACGCGATGAAGGGGTTGTCCCGGTACTCGGGCAACTGCCACTCGTCGTCCTTTTCAGGGGGTGTCATCGTCCTTGTCCCGGTTGAAGCTCCGCAGGATTTCCGTGATGTCCGGTGTGCTGTAGTCGTCCTGGGTCGGCGCAGGGAACGGCAGCACCTTGGCGGGCTCCGATTCGGCGGCGCCGGGTTTGCCGAAGCGGAAGGCTTCCTGTTCCTGTTTCTCCCGCCGTTCCTCGCGGCGGTTGGCGCGGATGTTTCTGACCCGTTCCCAGTCGCTGGCGCCGTCGGTGGGTGCCCCGTCGCGCATCGCCTGGGCCTGTTCGACGATGCCTTTGATCGATTCGGTCAAGTTGATGCGCGCCTGCGTTTTCTGGGGTTGGTGGGCACGATGCTGCCGGCGCTCTTCCTGGCGAAGCTGGTCGATTTCCCAAAGCGTCCGCCCCCGATGATGACGGCTCTTGTCGGTCAGGCCGCAGGCGATGAAGTTGAGACGGCCGGCATTGTCGTGCAGGTAGATCTCGTCCATGCAACGCGGTTCGTAGGAGATTGGGACCTTCCACACGCCGCGCTGGCGGGCGCGCTCGAACCAGTGCTCCTCCAGGGCCTTCCGACAGCTATAGAAGCAGCCGGCATAGCGGATGCCGCTGGCCGTAGCCGTGGCCTGATCGGTGGGCAGCAGGCTGAGCTTCACGAGATCCGCTGGGAAGGCTCGCAAGAATCCGCTCCGGCGGGCGATGCCCCATTCCCACAGATCGATCGGAATCGCCGGCACCTCGTCGGCGATCATCTGGGGATGCCGGTCATAGCGGTCGAGCGGATGATGGTTGTTGTAATACAGGATGCAGTGGATGATGATTGCCGTGAACTGGTCGATGTCGAGAGTGGCGTCGAGTCTGTAGTCTTTGCCGCCGCGTTCTTGGAAATCCTCTTCAATGTAACCCGGCACGTAGGGCTTGTACTTGGCCGGCAACAGCCGGAACCGCTGTTCGACAACGCCTTTCCAGTCGGCTCGATAGGGTGCGGTATTCTCCACATGGACATGGAAGTTGGTGCACAGAGTATCGACACCGGTGCCGATCAGTTCGCCCCGGTCACCCAACAGGGTATCGGGCAGATGATGGCAAGGCCAGTCGGCTTCCGTGATGTCGATGCCGAACTGCCGGCAGTAGGTGACCTTGTCCGAGGCGGTGTTGGCGATGGCCATCATGGCGCCAACCCATGATGGCCCCTCGAAACCGGCATACATGCCGACAACCATCCGGGTGAAAACGTCGATGACGATGTAAAGAACCGGGCGACCGACAATTTTTCGCCGGTCGTAGCGAGACACCAGATAGATGTCGGCGATGGTGGCGTCGATCTGGAACCGGGAGCCGGGGCCAACCGTTTCCCCAAGCGAGGAGTTCATCAGCGCGCGCATGTCCTTGTCGTAAACACGCGGCGTTCGCCGGAGGCGCTCGATCTGGAAGACGTCATTGTCCCGCTCGAACCAGTACCTGAATTGGCGGAGGGTGGGGACCGGAAGGCGTGGAACCAGGACTTGACGGCCGGTGTGCTCGTCGATGACGCGGTCGGAGAAGTGGCTGGAAATCACCTCTTCATAGGCATCCCGGAGATCCAGTTTCCGGTTGGTGGCGAACTTGCGGGTGACGACGGCGCGGAAAAGGTTCCGCATCTCGGGATCAACGTTAATGCCGACTTCCTTCGAGGACGGCTTCCGTCCCCTCTTCTTTTCCAGAACGGCCCGCTCCTTTCCACGACCACCGCACTTGTTGAAATCTGGAAGCTGGGTGTTCGGCGTCATGCCCCGCTGCCAATACCGCCTCAGCATGCGGTAAAGAGTCTGTTTCGTGAGGCCGGTCTCGGCGATGGCGCGCTGGATCGCACGGCCCCTGGCATCGGGTTGAAAAACCGCCGGTTGGTCCAAAACCATGGGGGCGATAATGGCCCAGGCCGTGTCCCGCTTTTCCTTGTGGGCGTCGGGGACATGCGCGTCCGTTAACGGCGCCAGCCAGGGATCGTTTTCGACCACCCCTACCGCCTTGGTGTCCAGGAGGCCGCTGAGTTCCTGGGTGGTGCGGAAGGCGGGGAGGGCATGGGGCGACCGGACGTCGATCACGTAGAAACCGCGCCCCAAGGGATCGACCCACAGAACGCGCTCGGTCCGTTCATCCCCGAATCCGAGCAACTGATTGACCAGGATCTCTGTCATGGAGATGCCCTCGCCAGATCGATACCACCAGCGACCTGGAACCGACTGATGGGGACCGTATCGTCCACGGGTTCCGCCATGTCGCAGGTAATCACCTTCCTCGCCAGGAGATGCCTGACCAGCATCAGGCTTCGACCGGCTTCCAGGGCCAGCCGTGCATCCATGTCGGCACAGAACCGCTGAAGTGTGAGGCCACCCGGTTTTGACACCAGTTCGCCCAGGAGCAGGTCGGCCTTCTCCGCGATGTAGCCGTCATAGGGTTGGCTTAAGTCGTCCAGAAAGGCGTAGCTGTGAACCCACTTTATGTTGTTGATGATCGTCTTCGGGAGGTCGCGTTCCGTGACGATGCCCCAGTCGATCCCCCGTTCCGCCCAATACTGTCGCTCAATCTCAAGCTTTTCGACGACACGCGACTTGTCCAACTCGTCGGCAGGCTTTACCGTGCGGGCCAGGGTTACGAGCCGGTCATTGCGGATCGTATCGACGACGATATCCGTCGTCATCACCAGCGGCGTCTTGGTGGCGGTATCGCAGGGGTGGCGGAAGCCGAGCCGTTCGGCGATGCGCTGCGTCGCCGCGCGATCCAGAGGGAACTGCTCCCGAATGTCCCGAACCAAGGGCATCCAGTCGAGCAGGAGAAACAGGTGGCACTCGATATCCGAAAGGAGATGGTGCTGCCGGCCCGTCTTCAACCCACGCAAGCGGTGCACCCGCCCAATGGAAGGCACGTCCTGCACCGTCAACCACGGCCTGTAGGCCGCGCCGTGGCCTTGACCGCGCCCTTCCTTGAGGAAGCGGGCGATCTTGTCTTCATCGAACGCGTAGCGACGGCGTGCCATGACGCCTCCGGGGAACGGCAACCCGATATCAGGATACGCCTTCCCCGGAGGAACGCAAGCCGGCTTGGTATGGTACTTTATTGTCCGGTGTGACGGTTTATTGTCGAGTATGAGACTTTATTGTCCTTCGACAACACCGACAATAGGCTCTCAATCCGTTACTCAACCGTAACGGATTTTGCCAAATTCCTCGGCTGGTCCACGTCCGTCCCCTTCAACACCGCAACGTGGTAGGCCAGAAGCTGCACCGGGATGGCGTACAGCAGCGGCGCCACGAATGGGTCGACGTTGGGCAGGACCACCGTCCAGCGGGCCTTGCCACCGATGCGCGCCGCGCCCTTCTCGTCGGCGACCAGCATCACCTTGCCGCCCCGTGCCGCTACTTCCTGAACGTTTGACACCACCTTGTCGACCAGTCCGTCGGTCGGCATCAGCACGATCACCGGCACCGTATCGTCGATCAGCGCGATGGGGCCGTGCTTCAACTCGCCCGCCGCGTAGCCCTCGGCGTGGATGTAGCTGATCTCCTTCAGCTTCAACGCTCCTTCCAGCGCCAACGGATAGCTGGTGCCGCGGCCGAGGTAGAGGACGTCGCGGGCCTCGTGGATATCCTTGGCCAGATCGGCGATAGTCTCGTCATGGCGCAGCACGTCCGCCGCCCGTGCCGGCACCTCGCGAAGTGCCGCCGCCAGTTGGGCCTCCCGCTCCTGGCTGATCGTCCCCTTGGCTCGCGCGATGGCCACCGCCAGACAGGCCAGCGTGGTCAACTGGGTAGTAAAGGCCTTGGTCGAAGCTACGCCGATTTCCGGCCCGGCCAGGGTGTACATTACATGGTCGGATTCACGCGCGATGGTGCTGTCGGGCGCGTTGATGATCGACAGGATGCGCTGGCCCTGACGGCGGGCGTAGCGCAAGGCCTCAAGCGTATCCAGCGTTTCGCCCGACTGCGAAATGAACAGCGCCACGCCGCCCGCCGGCATCGGCGCCTCACGGTAGCGGAACTCCGACGCAATGTCGAGTTCCACCGGCACGCGGGCCACCTGCTCCAGCCAGTATTTGGCGACGAAACCGGCGTAATAGGCCGTGCCGCAGGCAACGATGGTGATGCGCGTCGCGGTGGCGATGTCGAAATCGAGAACCGGCAGGGAGATATGGCCGGTAGAGGGATGGATGAAGGCGTTGAGCGTGTCGCCGATCACCTGCGGCTGCTCATAGATCTCCTTCAGCATGAAGTGGCGGTATTCGCCTTTGCCGATCATCGCCCCGGAGAACGACGACACCCGGATCGGCCGGTCCACCACCGCACCGGCCATGGTGCGCACCACGGCACCCGAGCCGCGCACCACCACCCAGTCGCCATCTTCAAGGTAGCTGATGCGGTTGGTGAGGTGCGATAGGGCCACCGCGTCGGAACCCAGGTACATCTCGCCATTGCCGTTGCCGTGGCCGACCGCCAGCGGTGTGCCGCGCCGGGCGCCAATTATCAGGTCGTGCTCACCGCTGAAGATGATCGCCAACGAGAAGGCGCCTTCCAGCCGCTTCAGCGCGGCGAACGCCGCTTCCTCCGGCGTCATATCGGTATTGAGATAAAATGTGACGAGGTGAGGGATGATCTCCGAGTCCGTTTCGGTTTCGAAAACATGCCCTTGCGCCATCAACTCGGCCTTTAAGTCGATGTAGTTTTCAATGATGCCGTTGTGGACCACTGCCACATTGGCTGTGGCATGGGGGTGGGCATTGTTTTCCGTCGGGCCGCCGTGGGTGGCCCAGCGGGTGTGGCCGATGCCCACCGTGCCGGCCAAGGGCTCCGCCGCCAGGCGCCGCTCCAGGTTCACCAGCTTGCCCTCGGCGCGTCGGCGCTCAATGGAGCCGTTCACCAGAGAGGCGATGCCCGTGGAGTCATAGCCGCGGTACTCCAGCCGCTTCAGCCCCTCGACCAGCAAAGGGGCTACGTCATTCTTGCCGATGATGCCGATGATGCCGCACATGCCTTGCGCTTTCCTCTGCCTGGGACAGATGGTCCTGGAAATCCGTCACTTCTTCCGGCGGGCGCGGAACTTGGCCGCGGCGCCCGCCAGCACGCGCTGCTCGGCGCGGACTACGGCGATGGCGTCCGCCGGGACGTCCGCCGCGATGGTGCTGCCGGCGCCGATCAGGGCGCCGTCGCCGATCTTGACCGGCGCGACCAGCGCCGTGTTGGAGCCGATGAAGGCGCCCGCGCCGATATCCGTGTGATGCTTGGCGAAGCCGTCGTAGTTGCAGGTGATGGTGCCGGCACCGATGTTGGCCTTGGCGCCGATACGGGCGTCGCCAATGTAGGTCAGGTGGTTGACCTTGGCGCCGGCCTCGATCTTGGCGTTCTTGATCTCGACGAAATTGCCGATATGGACGCCCTCGGCCAGTTCGGCGCCGGGGCGCAGCCGGGCGAACGGGCCGATGGTGGCGCCGGCCCCCACCGTCATTCCTTCCAGGTGCGAGAACGCCTTGATCTCCACACGGTCGGCCACCGTTACACCGGGACCGAAAAAGACACTGGGGCCGATCACCACATCGCGGCCAAGCCGGGTATCCCAGGAGAACCACACGGTGTCGGGATCGATGAGGGTGGCGCCGTTGTCCATGGCGGCGCGGCGCAGGCGGCGTTGCAGCAGGACCTCGGCCTCGGCCAACTCGGCGCGGGAGTTGACGCCCATCACGTCCTCCACCGAGCCCTCGACCACCCGCACAGCATGGCCGGCGGAACGGGCCAACTGCACGAGGTCGGTAAGATAGTACTCGCCCTTGGCGTTGTTGGGCTCGATGCGCGGCAACAGCTCGAACAGACGAGGGCCATGGAAGGCCATCAGGCCACCGTTGCAGAGGTCGATGGCGCGCTCCTCCGGCGTGGCATCGAGATACTCGACAATCTTCTCCACCTCGCCATTCTGCACCACCACCCGGCCATAGGCGCCGGGGTCGTGGGGCCGCATACCCAGCACCACCACCGCCGGATCGCCCGCCCCCCGGCGCG
>DASPMK010000143.1:0-6761 GCA_035627075.1 Azospirillaceae bacterium | reverse complement strand
CGGCGGGGCCTTCTTCGGCATCAGCGCCGCCAACTCCGCCGCCCGCGCGGTCAGCACCTGGGCATCGGCGCGGGTGCCGGCGTGGAACAGGCGATAGGCCACACCCACGCGGTCGACCTGGATGCACACCGGCTTGTCGTTGACGAGCCCGCGAAACAGCGGGTCCCCCAACTGCCAGTCGGACCGCACGACGTAACTCTCGCCCGACAACGACACCGACACGCCCCAGCGATGGTCACCGGCCGGCGCACTGTCGACGGTGACCGGAAAGTTCTGGTCGTTGAGACGGACCACCCAATCCTTGGACACCAGCTTCTGACGCTCCGTCCCCTTGAGGACAAGGCGGCTGTCGCGCTGGATGTGCCGGCGGTGCAGGCTGGCCGCTACCGCCACCATCACCGCCGGGTCTTCCGGCGGCAGGTCATCGGCGTGGAAGCCGTCGGGGTATTCCTCGGCGATGAAGTTGGTGGTCAGCCGACCTTCAACGAAGCGATGGTTGGCCATCAACGACGCCAGGAACGGGATGTTGTGGTTGATACCGCGGATGTAGAAGGCGTCCAGCGCCTCGCGCATGTGGGCGATGGCGGCGTTGCGGCTGACACCCCACGTACACAGCTTGGCGATCATGGGGTCATAGAACATGGAGATTTCGCCGCCCTCGTACACGCCGGTATCGACGCGGACGTGACGGTCCTCCGCCGGCGGGCTGTACTTGGTCAGACGGCCGGTGGAGGGCAGGAAGTTGCGGAAGGGGTCCTCGGCGTAGACGCGGGACTCCAGCGACCAGCCGTTGATCTTCACGTCTTCCTGTTTCACCGTCAGCGTCTCGCCGGCGGCGATGCGGATCATCCACTCGACGAGGTCGAGGCCGGTGATCAGCTCGGTCACCGGATGCTCCACCTGAAGGCGGGTGTTCATCTCCAGGAAGTAGAAATTGCGGTTGGCGTCGACGATGAACTCGACGGTGCCGGCCGACTTGTACTGCACGGCCTTGGCCAGGGCCACGGCCTGCTCACCCATGGCCTTGCGGGTGGCCTCGTCGAGGAACGGGCTCGGCGCCTCTTCGATCACCTTCTGGTGACGGCGCTGGATCGAGCACTCGCGCTCGGCGAGGTACAGGGTATTGCCGAAGCTGTCGGCCAGCACCTGGATTTCGATGTGGCGGGGCTGCTCGATGTACTTCTCGATGAACACGCGGTCATCGGCGAAGGACGAGCGGGCCTCGTTGGTGGCGGAGCGGAAACCCTCCTCCACCTCGGACTCGGACCGCGCGATGCGCATGCCCTTGCCGCCGCCGCCGGCCGACGCCTTGATCATCACCGGGAACCCGATGTCCTTGGCGATCATCACCGCCTCGGCACCGTCCTTGATGACCCCCAGATAACCCGGCACGGTCGAGACGCCGGCTTCCTTGGCCAGCTTCTTCGATTCGATCTTGTCGCCCATGGCGAAGATGGCGTGGGCATCGGGACCGATGAAGGCGACGCCGGCGGCCGCCAACGCCTCCTGGAACTCCCGCTTTTCCGACAGGAAGCCGTAACCCGGATGCACCGCCTGGGCGCCGGTCTTCTTGCAGGCATCGACGATGCGATCGATCAGCAGGTACGACTGGGCCGAGGGCGGCGGGCCGATGTGGACGGCCTCGTCGGCCATCTGGACGTGCAGCGCATCCTTGTCGGCGTCGGAATAGACCGCCACCGTCTTGATGCCCATCTTGCGGCAGCTCTTGATCACCCGACAGGCAATCTCGCCGCGGTTGGCGATGAGGATCTTCTCGAACATCTTCAGGCGGCCTTTCTCAGAGCGGGATGTTCCCGTGCTTGCGCCACGGGTTCTCTTTCTTCTTGTTCTTCAGCATGAAGAGCGAGCGGGCGATCCGACCGCGCGTGGCGTGCGGCATGATTACGTCGTCGATAAAGCCGCGATGGCCGGCGATGAACGGGTTGGCGAACTTCTGCCGGTATTCCTCGGTGCGCTCGGCGATCTTCTCGGCGTTGCCGATGTCCTGGCGGAAGATGATCTCCACGGCGCCCTTGGGCCCCATCACCGCGATCTCGGCGGTCGGCCACGCGAAGTTGACGTCGCCGCGCAGGTGCTTGGACGACATCACGTCGTACGCGCCGCCGTACGCCTTGCGGGTGATGATGGTGATCTTCGGCACGGTGCATTCGGCGTACGCGTACAGCAGCTTGGCGCCGTGCTTGATGATGCCGCCGTACTCCTGCGAGGTGCCGGGCATGAAGCCGGGAACGTCGACGAAGGTAACGACGGGGATGTTGAAGCTGTCGCAAAAGCGTACGAAACGCGCCGCCTTGCGTGAGGAGTCGATATCCAGGCAGCCCGCCAGCACCATCGGCTGGTTCGCCACGATGCCAACCGGCTGGCCGTCGATGCGGCCGAAGCCGGTGATGATGTTGGCGGCGTACGTCGGCGCGATTTCGAAGAAGTCCGCCTCGTCCACGACCTTCAGGATCAGCTCCTTCATGTCGTACGGCTTGTTGGCGTTGTCCGGGATCAGGGTGTCGAGCGAGAAGTCCTCGCGGTCGGCCGGATCGGTCGACGGGCGGACCGGCGGCTTTTCCTTGTTCGACGACGGCAGGAAGTCGACGAAGCGGCGCAGTTGCAACAGCGCCTCGACGTCGTTCTCGAAGGCCAGATCGGCCACGCCGGATTTCGAGGTGTGGGTGATGGCGCCGCCCAGTTCCTCGGCGGTCACGCTCTCATGGGTGACGGTCTTGACCACGTCCGGCCCCGTCACGAACATGTACGAGCTGTCCTTCACCATGAAGATGAAGTCGGTCATGGCGGGCGAATAAACCGCGCCGCCGGCGCACGGCCCCATGATCATGGAAATCTGCGGGATCACGCCCGAGGCCATGACGTTGCGCTGGAACACCTCGGCGTAACCGGCCAGCGAGGCCACACCTTCCTGGATGCGGGCACCGCCGGAGTCGTTGAGGCCGATCACCGGGGCACCGACGGCCATGGCCTGGTCCATGATCTTGCAAATCTTCTCGGCATGAGACTCGGACAGCGAGCCGCCGAACACCGTGAAGTCCTGCGAGAAAACAAAGACCAGCCGGCCATTGACGGTGCCGTAGCCGGTGACCACGCCATCCCCCGGAATGGTCTGCTCGTCCATGCCGAAGTCGTTGCAGCGATGCTCGACGAACATGTCCCACTCCTCGAAGGAGCCGGGATCAAGCAGCAGGTCGATACGCTCGCGCGCGGTGAGCTTACCTTTGGCGTGCTGGGAGTCGATACGGCGCTGACCGCCACCGAGGCGGGCGCGGGCACGTTTCTCGTCGAGCTGACGGATGATTTCCTGCATGGACGTTCCGGACCGTTCTGTTGGGTTACCGACTAGGAACCGAGAGGACTTCCTCAAGCGGCTGGATTATTTACAGGATTCGCAAGCACACAACCGCCCCGAGCCTGGAAAAGTGCGCGGCTGCGAATTTCCTTGCAAAACCTTATGGCATATTGCGAAGGTTGTGAATGCCGTATGCCGAACGGCAGTGGGGTAAGGGTATGCAAAAGAAGCTGTTTTTAGGCCACAAGCTGAAGCGCCTGCGCGAGCAGCGCGGCCTGACGCAGTCCGTACTGGCCAAACAGCTCGACATTTCCCCCTCCTACCTCAATCAGATCGAAGGCAACCAGCGCCCGGTGACCCTGCCGGTGCTGCTGCGCCTGTGCAGCCTGTTCGAAATCGATGTCGCCAGCTTCGTCGAGGACGAGGAGGCCCGGCTTCTCTCCGACCTGCGCGAGGCGCTTGCCGACCCGCTGTTCGCCGGCGCCCCGGTCGCCGCCGGCGAGCTGCGCAACGCCATCACCGCCTCGCCGGAACTGGCGCGCCGGGTCTTGAGCCTGCATCAGGCCTACCAGAAACTGCACGAGCGGGTGCAGTCGCTGGCCGACAGCCTATCGCACCAGGAGCGCGGCGAACAGCTTGCCGGCCCGCAGTTTCCCTATGAGGAGGTGCGGGACTATTTCCACTACTGCAACAACTACATCGGTCCGCTGGACGAAGCGGCGGAGCGGTTGGTGGAGCAGGGGGAATTCCGCCGCGGCGACATGGTGAACGATCTGGCGCGCCACCTGAAGACCCGCCACGACGTGCGCATCAAGATCGTCGCCGACGACGCCGAGACGGCCATGCGCCGCTTCGACCCTTCCACCGCCACTCTCTACCTCTCGGCCCAGCTCAGCGCCCCGTCGCGCAGCTTCCATCTGGCCCACCAGATCGCGTTGCTGGAGTACCAGGATATCATCGAGCAACGGGTCGCCGAGGCCGCCTTCACCAGCGAGGACGCGCGGTCGATCTGCCGGGTGGGGCTGGCGAACTATTTCGCCGGCGCGCTGGTGATGCCCTACCGCGCCTTCCTGGCCCAGGCCCGCGCGCTTCGTCACGATGTGGAGCAACTGCAAAGCCGTTTTGGCGCCAGCTTCGAACAGGTATGCCACCGCCTCTCCACCCTGCAACGGCCGGGAGCGCGCGGCGTGCCCTTTTACTTCGTGCGGGTGGACCGGGCCGGCAATATCACCAAGCGCCACAGCGCCACCCGCTTCCACTTCGCCCGTTACGGCGGGGCATGCCCGTTGTGGAACGTGCATGAGGCCTTCGCCCAGCCAGGCAAGATCCTGGTCCAGTTCGCCCGCATGCCGGACGGGGTGGACTATATCTGCATCGCCCGCACGGTGACCAAGCGCGGCGGCGCCTACCTGCGTCCCACCCGGCAGTTCGCCGTGGGCCTGGGCTGCGAGGCGACGCACGCGGGCGAGCTGGTCTATTCGGCGGGCATCGACATCGCCACCAAGGAGGCGGCGGTGCCCATCGGCGTCAACTGCCGGATTTGCGAGCGCACCGACTGCCAACAGCGCGCCTTTCCGCCCATCGGCAGCCAGTTGACGGTGGACGAGGACCACCGCAGCTTCGTCCCCTACCTGTTCGCCCGGCGCCAGTCGCCGGGGGCGGAGGGATAGGCGACGGAGCCATCCCGCCCCCGGTTCGCGGCACGGAACCGATTGACAGCTTAACAATTAAGACATTAAACTTTATCCAAGTAACGATCACATAGCCTCGCCATGCTTAAATGCATATGCGACGCGCCATCTTGTGACTGAAACCAAAAATGCAATGTCCGCCAAAGCAAAACAACAGACAACGCGGTGGGAGGACCCATGAACGGCAACAATATTCTTGGTCGGTTTAAGATATCAGCCCGCATCGTTGCGGGCTTTGCCACCCTCCTTATTCTTCTTGTTTTGATCGCCGGCATTGGCGCCTTCGGCCTCGAATCGGCTAAGGGGAGATTCATCAATTATGCCTCCGTCAGCGATAATTCGCTGAACGTCGCGGAGATCAACGGCGCGGTTTCCGACATGCGCCGGAATGTCATCTCTTACGCTGCCACCGGAGACGTCAAGCTCGCTCAACGCGCCCGCGAAATACAGAAATCCATCGCAGACCGGCTTCCCAAGACCATCGAAGCGACCGGCAACCCGGAACGGCGTGCCAATCTGGAACGAATCAAGACGCTTTTCGAAGAGTACAAAACAAACTTTGAAAAAGTGGTGCCGTTGCGCGAGCGGCGCGAGGAGTTGATCAGCAAAAGCATGAACCCGATTGGTCAACAAGCGCGGGAGAAACTATCGACGATTATCAGTTCCGCCATGGCCGACAGCGACATGGAAACAGCCGCGTACGCCGGCATGACCCAGGAAGCGCTTCTGCTCGCCCGTCTGCAGGCCAACCGCTTTCTTGCCGATCCCACGGACGATGTTCAACGCATTTTCCGGGAGCGGGCAGCCGCCTTTAAGAAGACTGCCCAGGAATTGGCCCGTCGTTTGGAGAATCCGGAGCGCAAGCGCCTGGCCCAGGAGACGCTCGACGCCGCGACACGGTATCAAACCGCGTTCGACGACGTCCAGAAGGCCATCGTCGAGGTTGATCGTCTCATCAACAATGTCATGGCGAAAGAGGGGGGCGATATCTCCGACCTGGCGATGCGGACGGTTCAAATGCAGGCCGAGGCCCGCGCCGAGCTTCTGGCGGCCACCGAGAGCGACATGGACACGACGGCCAAGATCAATATGGCGTTCGCGGCGTTCGCCGTGGTCGTCGGTGTGCTGGCGGCGTGGATTGTCGGACGGAGCATCGTTCTCCCGGTCACCGCCATGACCAAGGCGATGGAGCGCCTTGCCCAGGGCGATCTCGCGATTGAGATTCCCGCCCGCGGCAACCGCGATGAACTCGGCGACATGGCGAAAGCGGTTCAGGTTTTCAAGGACAATGCCAATGAGCGCGTCCGGTTGGAAGCCGAGCAGGCGGCCGAGCGCGCGGCGAAGGAAAACCGGACGGCAAACATCGAGCGGCTGATCCAGTCCTTCGACCACACGGTGTCCAACATCCTGGGCGGCGTGGCGTCGGCCGCCACCGAACTCAGCAAGACCGCGGAAAGCATGGCGGCGCTTGCCGAGCAAACCAACAAGCAAGCCACCGCCTCGGCAGTGGCCGCCGAACAGACCTCCGCGAACGTGCAGACCGTCGCCTCGGCCACCGAGGAGATGTCGGCCTCCATCCAGGAGATCAGCCGGCAGGTCACCCGCTCCAACTCTATTGCCTCAAAAGCGGTGAATGAGGCGGAGGAAACCACCAACTCCGTGCGCAGCCTTGCCGAAGCGGCGGGGAAAATCAGCGAAGTCGTCCAGTTGATCCAGGATATCGCCAGCCAGACCAATCTGCTGGCGCTCAACGCGAC
>DASPMK010000142.1:0-3631 GCA_035627075.1 Azospirillaceae bacterium | reverse complement strand
TGCTGCCGCGGGTACCACCCTTGGCGGTCGAGGGAACCGATGGCTTCCCCGGACATTATGCAGAAGCCCGGCGTGCCGTCGCCGTGATCCGGCGCCGGGGGAGGCACGCGGCCCTTTGCACGCATCCCAACGGATGCCCGCTACCCCTGGGGGAACCCGAAAGAAGCCTTCCCAGGAGGAGACGCCCCAAGAAGGAGGTGCCATGACAAGGATCGCCACGCTTTACCCCGCGTTGATGGGGAGCCTGCTGCTGGCCGGCTGCGGCGCGTTCACCGGCGAGCGCAACGTCGCCGCCCTGGACGCGGCCCGGCCCACGGGATCGCCGTTCACCCAGGCGCTGACCCGCGAGTACCGCCAGCTCGCCGACTTCGAATGGAAGCAAATGTACGACTGGCCCGACGGCGACCTGTTCGCCCGCAAGGGGTTGCGCGCCGCGCAGGGCACCATGGTGCTGCCCGACGAACCGCAGAGCCGGAGCCTTACCGCCGACGCAGGGCCACAACTGGCCGAAGCCCACCAGCGGCTGCTCGCCGCCCTGGACGGCGGCGCCCGTGAACGCAACCCGGAACAGGCCGCCATCGCCCAGAGCCGCTACGACTGCTGGCTTGAACAGCAGGAGGAGAACTGGCAGACCCAGGACATCGCCAAGTGCCGCGACGAGTTCAATCAGGCCATGACCGCCCTTGCCGGCCGACCGGCCGCCGCGGTGCCGACGGGTGACGCCTTCATGGTGTTCTTCGACTTCGACCGGGCCGATCTCACCCCGGCCGGTCAGCGGGTGGTCAACGACGCCATCGCCGCCGCCCGCTCGCGCGGCACCGCCGGCATCGTGGTGAGCGGCAACACCGACACCAGCGGCTCGCCCCGGTACAACCAGGATCTGTCGCGGCGCCGGGCCGAAGCGGTGCGCAACGCCCTGGTCCGTGGCGGGGTGGATGCCCGCAACATCCAGACCCAGGCGCTGGGCGAAACCAGTCTGCTGGTTCCCACGCCCGACGGTGTCCGCGAGCCCTCCAACCGGCGGGCGGAAATCCGTTTCCGGATGTAAGTGCGCTTCCTCTTGGAGCGGTCGGCGGCGACGCGTATATGAAGGGGTGGAGGCCAACCCATGTACACCCAGGTCACCCGCTTCATACGCGTCACGGTCCAACCCACCTTCCTGGAGGACCAGTCGTCGCCGGCCGAAAGCCACTTCGTGTGGGCCTACACCATCCGGGTCGAGAACATCGGCGACGAGACGGTGCAACTGCGCACGCGCCACTGGCAAATCACCGACGCGCTGGGCCGCATGCAGGAGGTGCGCGGTCCCGGCGTGGTCGGCGAACAGCCGGTACTCGAACCCGGTGATGTGTTCGAGTACACCAGCGGCACGCCGCTGCCCACGCCGTCGGGCATCATGGTCGGCTCCTACCAGATGGAAACCGACCGGGGCGAGACGTTCGACGTGGCCGTCCCCGCCTTCTCGCTCGACAGCCCGCACGAGACGGTCCGGCTGAACTGACCGGCTTGCGGGCGGATGTCGCCGCGCCTTGTTCGTGATTTCATACCCGACGGATATGGTCGGATTTTTTCTTCGATTATCTTGCAAAGTGCTTTTTTGCGCGCCACTTCGGTGTAGGCTGAAGCTTACGAAAAGAGGACGAGCGTTGTGAGTGGTTCCAAGACACCGATGCCCGACAACGTCGTGCGTGGTCCGGGCCATGCTCAGCCTGGCCTCCCCGACGCCGACCGCCCGTCGCGCGCCGAAGCCGAGGAGGCGGTGCGCACGTTGATCCGCTGGGCCGGCGACGACCCCAAGCGCGAGGGGCTGGCCGGCACACCCGACCGGGTGGTGCGTTCCTACGAGGAATTTTTCGCCGGCTATGCGATCGATCCCGTCGAGCTGCTCCAGCGCACCTTCGAGGAAACCGACGGTTACGACGAGATGGTGCTGCTGCGCGACATCCGCTTCGAGTCGCATTGCGAACACCATATGGTGCCGATCATCGGCAAGGCGCATGTGGCCTACCTGCCGCGCAGCCGTGTCGTCGGCATCTCCAAGCTGGCCCGCATCGTCGAGGTCTACGCCAAGCGGCTGCAAATCCAGGAAAAGATGACGGCGCAGATCGCCAACACCATCGACGAGGTGCTTCAGCCCCAGGGCGTGGCCGTGGTGATCGAGGCGCAGCACCAGTGCATGACCACGCGTGGTGTCCATAAGCCCGGCGTGGCGATGGTGACGAGTCGCATGCTGGGTGCCTTCCGCCACAACCCGGCGACCCGGCGCGAGTTTTTCGCCATGATCGGCGCCCCGCAATCCCGCCATCTCGCCGACTGACAGACGCCGCCATGCCGGTGATGACGCCCGACGCGATGCTGGCCAAGCTGGTGGGCTTCGACACCACCTCGGCCCGTTCCAATCTGGAACTGATCTACTGGGTGGCCGATTGGCTGGACGGGCTGGGTGTCGTCTCGCGTCTCACCTTCAACGCCGACCATACCAAGGCCAATCTGTTCGCCACGGTGGGGCCAGAGGACCAAGGCGGCGTCGTGCTGTCGGGCCACACCGACGTGGTGCCGGTGACCGACCAGTCCTGGGACAGCGACCCGTTCACCCTGACTCAGCGCGACGGCCGCTTTTATGGTCGCGGCACCGCCGACATGAAGGGCTTTCTTGCCTGCGCCCTGGCGCTGGTGCCGGACTTCCGGGCATCCGGGCTGAAGGTGCCGATCCACCTCGCCCTGTCGTTCGATGAGGAGGTGGGCTGCCTGGGCGTGCCGGCGCTGATCCGCGACGTGATGGACAATCTGCCGCGTCCCCGGCTGGTCCTGGTGGGCGAACCGACCTCGATGCGGCTGGTCAACGCGCACAAGGGCATCCGCGCCTACCACACGGTGGTGACCGGCAAGGAAGCCCATTCCGGCCTGCCGCACCTGGGCGTCAACGCCATTTCGTTCGCCGCCGAGATCGTCCGCTTCCTCGACGCGAAGGCCGAGGAACTGGCGTCTCGCCCCGACCCGGCCAGCGCGTTCGAGCCGCCCTGGACAACGCTGAACGTCGGCCGCATCGAGGGCGGTACCGCCCTCAACATCATCGCCCGGACCTGCTCGCTGGTCTGGGAGTTCCGCCCCCTGCCCGGCACCGACGCCCAGGCCATCGAGGCCGAGGTGGAACGCCATATCGCCGAGACGGTGCTGCCGCGTCTGAAGGCGCGGCACGCGGAGGGCTCCATCCGCACCACGCGGCTGTGCGCCGTGCCGCCGTTGACCCCGGAGCCCGACTCGCCGGCCGAGTCGCTGGTGCGCCTGTTGACCGACGCCACCGGGGCCGGCACGGTGTCCTTCACCACCGAGGCCGGGCTGTTCCAGGATGAAAGCATCCCCGCCGTGGTCTGTGGCCCCGGTTCCATCGAGCAGGCCCATAAGCCCAACGAGTTCATCGCCCGCGATCAGATGGCTGCCTGCGAGGTGTTCTTGCGGAAGCTGAAGGGATGGGCGGTTTCCCCGGACGGTGAGCGGTAGCAGATCGGCCCGGCGATCCACAACGACCCGCCAGGGCTGCTTTGCTACTTCCAGATCGGCTTGCCCGACCCCGGCAGGCCGTAGCTGGCCCATTTGCGGGTGACCTCGTCCACCACGCCCTGCTCCATGC
>DASPMK010000141.1:0-2372 GCA_035627075.1 Azospirillaceae bacterium | reverse complement strand
CCGAACGGCCAGATGCCGGCGATGGCGCGGAACAGCGTGCTCTTGCCCGAACCGGACGGGCCGGTCATCAGCACCCAGTCACCACGCTCCACCTTCAAGTCGGCCTCGACAAAGCCATGGTCCTGGCGCGGCAGGGCCAGGACCAACCCCTCCACCGACAAGGCCGGGGTATCGCCCTGGCCGCGCGCGATGGTGGGTTTCGCGGCCGACGCCGCCTGGGTGACGACGATGGCGTTGTGGAAACCGATCAGGCGGTCGACGGTGGCACGCCACTCCGTCAGGTTGACGTAGGAATCGACGAACCACGACAGGGATTCCTGCACCTGCCGGAAGGCCGAGGCCGTCTGCATCAGCCCGCCCAGTTGGATGGCGCCGGCGAAGTAGCGCGGCGCGATCACCACGATGGGGAAGATCATCGCCACCTGGGAATAGCCGGCGGTCAGCCACGTCAACTGTTTCTGCCGGCGCATGATGTCCCACCAGTTCGACATGACGTCGCCGAAGCGCCGGCCGAAAGCGCGGGCCTCGTCCGCCTCGCCGCCCTGGAGCGCGATGGCCTCGGCGTTCTCGCGAAAGCGCACCAGGGAGAAGCGGAAATCGGCCTCGTACCGCTGTTGGTCGAAGTTGAGGCGGGTCAGGGGGCGGCCGACCTTGTGGGTCAGCCAGGTGCCCAGGATGGCGTAGACGATCGCCACCCACAGCATGTAGCCGGGAATCTCGATGCCGCCGAAAACAGGAAGGGTCACCGGTCCCGACAGCGACCACAGGATGCCCAGGAACGACACCAGCGTCACCACCGAACTCAAGAGGTCCAGCGACAGCGACAGGGTCAGCGACACGAACATCCGCAGGTCGTCGGCGATGCGCTGGTCGGGGTTGTCGGTGGGATTATCGGCGAACTGGAGGCGATAATAGGTCTGCCCGCCCAGCCATTCGTCGATGTAGCGGTTGGTCAGCCAGCGGCGCCAGCGAATCTGGAGCATCTGGTTGAGATAGATGCGATAGACCGCCACCACGATGAACACCGTCGCCAGCACGCAGAAATACATCAGCTGGCTGAGGAAGGCTTCCCAGTCCTTGTCCTGGAGCGCGTTGTAGAAGGCGTTGTTCCACTGGTTCAGCATCACGTTGATGCCGACCAGCCCCAGGTTCAGCACGATGATCGCCGCGAGCAACAGACGGGCCGCCCAGCGCTCCTCGGAGTTCCAATAGGGCTTGGCGAGGGTCCAAATGTCGCTCAGGAAGCGGCGGGTCTGCTGGAGCATGGCTTCTTTTCGGTTAGGCCGGATCTTTGCGGCTCATCAGGTCACGGCTTGCCAATATGGCTCCACCAACGATCAGCGTACAGGCTATCCAAACGGTTAGTCCGGCCTGCGCGCGTCCGGAGACGATCAGCAGAAAGGTCGACAGCAGGGGCGTGGCATAGGACAGCGCCCCCAGAGCCTTGATGTCGCCGTGCTTGACGCCGTGATCCCAGACGAAGAACGCAGCACCGACAGGCCCCAGGCCCAGCAGCAACACCGCCAGCCACTCCGTCCCCTGCGGCACCACCGTCGTTTCGAATACAAAATGGCAGACGGCGGCCAGCAGCGAGGTGGCGAGACAAAAGCCGCCCACCGCGTCGGTCGGCACCGAGCCGAACAGCCTTGAGAGCACCGAATAGGCCGCCCAGGTGACGGCGCAGGCCACCGCCGACAGATATCCCGGCAGGTATTCCGCCTTGATGCCCGACAGCCCCCCTTCGGTCACCAGAAGCGCCGTGCCGGCCAACCCGGCCAAGGCGCCCAGCGCGTGCGGCAGCCGCAGCCGCTCGCCCGGCAGGAAGCCGGAGAACACCACGATCAGCAGCGGCCAGAGGTAATTCAGCAGGTTGGCCTCGACCGGCGGCGCGGCGCGCAGGGCCAGGAAGTAGAAGAAGTGATAGCCGAACAGCCCGCCGATGCCGAGCGCCCACACCACCGGGCGCTGTTTCAGGTGCCGAAACGCCCCCTGCCCGCGCGCCAGCGAGAACACGGTGCCGACCAGGAAGGCCACGGCGAAGGCCATGGCGACCATCTGGAACGGCGGGATGCCGCCGGTCATGGTGGTGAACAGCGCCAGCGTCGCCCACATCAGGATGGCGGTGCCGCCGATGGCGGTGGCGCGGCGAACGGCGGGGCGATGGGACAGGGGGTGTGCAACGGTCGTCATGCCCTCCTGCATAGCAGCATCGGGGCGGTTTCGTCACCCCAGAGCCTTGAGCATCTCCACCGGCGGCGAGAAGAAAGCCGCCCCGGTGACGGCGCGGGTGAAGTCGAGCAGGCGGTCGTGATGGCCGGCGGCGTCGCTGCGGATCATCGCCTCCAGCATCCGGCGAAACGGCGCGGGGCTGC